>JAZNZB010000085.1:0-52387 GCA_045594705.1 Eubacteriales bacterium | reverse complement strand
TGGTGGGACTTGAACCCACACGATGTTGCCATCGCCAGATTTTGAGTCTGGTACGTCTGCCGATTCCGTCACACCGGCGTCATCGACCTATATATTATAGCAAAATGCACCTCGTCTGTCAAGGACTTTTTCAAAAATATTTTTGATTTTCATGTCGTATTTGGTAATTGCAAAACGTATGAATATATGCTATAATAATTCCAGATAATCCAAAGGAGGCCACCATGTTATTATTCTACGTTCGTCACGGCGATCCCATCTATAACCCCGACAGTCTGACCCCACTTGGCCACGAGCAGGCCAAGGCACTTTCCAAGCGCTTTGTGACCTACGGTCTTGACCGCGTGTTTGCCTCGCCCTCCGTGCGCGCCATGCAGACCGCGCAGCCGACCTGCGATCTCTTGAAAAAGGAAATGACCATTTGTCCATGGGCAGACGAGGGGCTTGCATGGCAGAATTTTTCCATCGATGCCTCCACGGGAATTCACACCTGGTGCTTTTATGATCCCGTCGTCTTGGAGCTGTTCCGCTCACCCGAGGTGCGTGAGCTGGGCGAGAGATGGTACGAGCATCCCGATCTTGTCAAATATGATTTCGGTAAGGGCGTTGCGCGCGTTGACGCTGCCGTGGACGAGTTTTTCCTGAGTCTTGGATACCGCCACGACCGCAAAAATTGCCGCTACGAGGTCGTAGAGCCCAACCGTGAAAGAGTGGCACTGTTTGCCCATCAGGGCTTTGGAATATGCTTTTTTGCGTCCATGCTGGATATTCCGTATCCCGTGATCTCCACGCACTTTGACTTTGGCCACAGCTCGATGAGCGTGATCAATTTCGAGCAGAACGGGAAGTACGTCTATCCCAAGGTGCTGCAGGTGGCAAACGATGCGCACCTGTACCGCGAAGGGATTCTGAGCGGCTACCATAACGTAATCAAATTCTGATTTTGGAGGATTTTATGGCATACATTCAACTGCAATTTCATTCCGACGCGCTGATGATGCAGGTTACGGTCAACGTCATCCTGCCCGAGCGTGCGACTACCATGATCGGCATGGAGGCCAACGGCACGGACACCTTCAAGACGCTGTATCTGCTGCACGGCCTTTCCGACGACCATTCGATCTGGATGCGCAGGACCTCGATTGAGCGTTACGCCTCTGAGTATAACATTGCGGTGGTCATGCCTTCGGTCGGACGCAGCTGGTATACCGATACGGTCAGAGGAGAGAAGTACCTCACCTTTGTGTCCGAGGAGCTGCCCGGTAAGTGCCGCGGCTTTTTCAAGGGCATGTCCGAGAAGCCCGAGGACAACATTGTCGCGGGTCTTTCGATGGGCGGCTACGGTGCGCTCAAGGTTGCGCTGACACATCCCGACCGCTTTGGCATGTGTGCCTCGCTTTCGGGCGCTCTGGATATTGCGCAGATCAAGGATCCCGGGCTGCTCCCCGAGTGGCGTTGCATTTTTGATATGAATCTGCAGAGCGCAGACGAGCTTGCGGGTACAGAGCACGATCTGATGTTCTTAGCGTCGCAGCTGCACGAGAAGGGAATCGCTTTTCCCAAGACCTTTATCTGGTGCGGAGAGGACGATTTTCTTTTGCAGCACAATCACAATTTCGCCGCACATCTGACCTCGCTGGGTGTAGATTTCAAGTACGAGATCAGCGAGGGCAACCATGGCTGGATCTGGTGGGATATGCACATTCAGAACGCGCTGAAATACCTGATCGGATAAAAATAACCCCCGACAAATCCTTTGATTTGTCGGGGGATCTTTTGATATTACTGATCTCCGTAGGAAATGATGGACTTGCTGACTCCGTCTACTTCAATGTTCAGTGTCTGCTTGGAGTTGCAGACCTCACCGCCGCGGATGCAATCAATGAATTTGATATTGTCGATCGTGCCGTTTGCAGAGCGGTTCTGGATCTTGATCACACCGTCGCAATGGATGTTGATATTCTTAAAGGTCACTCCGTCTATGTGCGCGGAGGCATTTTCGGAAAGCTTGACGCTGATGGGATACATAGCCGAGCTGTATACCTCAATGTCCTCAAAGGTCACGTTGGTCAGATTTGCCTTGTCGTTGAGGAAGATGATCAGCGCACCCAGGTCGTCCATCCAATCTGCGGGGGCGTAGGCAACCGAGCCGCCGATAAATTTGATGTCAGTCATATCGCGCGCGCTTTCGTAGATGATGCCCATGCCGCGGCACTTGTCGGGCCATGCGTTATTGTTCTCGAATACGATATTTTCGATCTTGATCTGACAGTGTCCGTACATGGACTTTACCTCAAAGAGGTCGTCGCCTGCGCGTGCAAAGCAATTCTTGACCGTAGCATTTGCCGTATCCACGATGGCAATACCGTCCGAGTTCTGTCTGTAACCAAATAGCATGACCTGATCGACTACGACGTTTTTGCTCTGGGTAAAGAACAGCGTCCATTCGGGGGAGTTGTTAAGTGTAACGCCCTCAACCGTGATGTTTTCGCACTGGTCAAACTGAATGACCGAGCGTGCGTGCCAATCCAGCTTGCTCAGATCGATAAAGCCGCGGCCGCTGATGCGAACGTTCTTGACCAACTGTCCCTGGAACAGTGCACGCCAACCGGTCATGCCTGCCCAGTCGGGATTCTTGGTGGGTGTTTCGCCTTCCACGGTGGGCATGGTGGCCATGATGTGCGCACCGGACTCGAAATAAACCTCAGTGTTGGACTTGAAGTTGACCGCATAACGCAGCTCGTGTACGCCTGCTTCAAAATAGAGCACCTGCTTTTCGGCGGTAAATACGATGGGCTGGTCGTGCTTTCCGGGGGCGACCTTAATGACCTCGTAACCCTCGGGAGCGGTGTATTCCTCCTTTGCGCGGGCAAAGATGGTCAGCGCGTGGGTGATATCGTCATCGGGTACCAGGGTATAGTTGCCGAGAGCGGGGATTTCGGTGGTGAACTCTCTGCCGTTGACCTCTGCAGTCACACCGTAAGAGAGGGGCATGACCTTGACCTGCTCGGCGTCGATCTTGGCACTGACCTGTACCGAGAGAGGGAAGCTCTCATCTGTCGTGTCCAGCATGGCAAAGGAATGTGCACCGCGAGAGGTACGTACGCTGTAGCAGGGAACGTCCTGCCCGTTGATCTTGACGGTAAAGTAGGGCGAGACGATCACGCCGATGCTCTTTGCCTCGTTGTTGTGGCTGCCGTCATCATAGTCGACTTCCTTAATAAACTGTGTCAGTGTGTAGGTAGGCTCTATTCCTTCGTAGGAAATGGGGTAAATGGTGGCTGTGTTGATGTTCATTTCAGTCTCTCCTTCGGTTGTTTGCTCATCCTCGGGCTGCGTAGTCTGCTCGGATTGAGTGGATTGCTCCGGCTCCTCTGTTCCGTTTTGTGTGCCCGTGTTGTCACATGCGCAAAGCAATAAGCAGGCGCAAAGCAGTATCAAAGCCGTTTTGAGTGCAGTGTGGCGCATATTCGCTCCTCCTTGACGTTGAGTATGATCATATATTGTCATGATATCTATTATATCACAGAATTGAAAATTTTCAAGTAGGAGAGAGCACAGAATTTTCAAGTTACAAAAAATGCAGAATTCAGTATTCTTTTTGTGCAAAAATTGAAACAAAACGTGAAAAATATCTTTACAAATTGTGGATAATCTGTTATAATATATCCGGTAAATGTACACATTTGCCGCAATAATTACATTTTGAAGGAGAATTTGCAATGAAAACATTGGCAAAGGTATTCATCATCATCGGTATGGTAGTTGGTTTCTGGACCATCCTGCCCCTGATCTTCGGTGGCATCGCACTGTCTCAGATGAAGAACGGTAAGCCCTCCACCGGTATCAGCGTTTGTGTTCTGCTGTTCTGCAGCCTGCTTGGCGGTATTTTCCTGCTGTGCAGCAAGGAAGAGGAGTATCAGTAATCTGATACCGTTCGGATTTCTCCGGAAGAGGTCGGGCACCCACTCTCGGGTACCCGATCTCTTTTTTGATCGAAAGGTGTGATATTAGCAAAATATTCCTTTCTGTGTGTCAAAAAACAGAGGATTTTTCTATTTATCTTGAAATTTTATGAAGTAATACGCTTGACAGATCATGAGAATCGTGATACAATAAGCACAGTACGGTACATATCCTCATGGAAATTACTTTTACCGTGCAGAAGGAGTTTCTTATGTTCAAGCGTATTAATTGGCTGGTTATGTGGCTGGTTGGTGCTGTAACTCTGGGTATTTACAGCATTATTGCATGGTACACCATGACCAAGCAGCAGAACGAGATGGCTGAGCAGATTGGTGAGAAGAAGGTTATGGGCTACGTTGGCGTATTCTTCCTGACCATCGTTACCTGCGGTATCTTCAACCTGATCTGGATGTTCCTGTTCATGAAGCAGCAGAAGGCTCTGGCTGATGCTAAGGGTGTAAAGCTTGCTCCTGTTGACAATCCTATCGTGCTGTGGCTGCTGATGTTCGTTCCGATCTACAGCTTCTACGTACTGTGCGATAACCACAACAAGCTGTGTGATGCATACGAGCTTTAATTCCAAGCTTTAACTTTCAAATGAAAAAACGCCTGTGATCTCACAGGCGTTTTTTCATGCTCCAAGGCTTTTCAGCTCCGGGCCGGCGAATTGCAAAAGATCAATGAGCCAACGTCCAAAAGCGGCTGATCGCACAGACTGATCGGTTGTTTTCCGTGACCGAGACAGAAGGCCTCAATGCGCGCGCAGTCCGGGTGCTTGGCAAGATTTCCACAGAAGAAAATGTGGGTTCCGTCACTGCCCGAGGCACCGCCGATAAAGCCGTAAGGATAGCCGGTCAGCGTCACGTGACCCGATGCGACGTGCAAGACGTCCACGCCGACCCCGGACAGAGCGGATGCGATCGAAGCGTCCTCTGTGATCACGGCACGGTCTGAAACGATGCACGTATTGCATTTGGCGTACCCCTGTCGCACGGGCAGGACAGTAAGGCCGTTTTCTCTGGCATATGCAAGCAGCAAGGACGCAGTGGCGTCGGGACGGCAGATAAGATATCTGCCGACTCTGGCAGCATTGAGCAGCACGTCCTCGGGATATTTTTTTCCAAGCTTCTCCCCGATGGGCGTTTGCGGCAGCGGGCATTCGGGAATCATGTGATCACTGTGTGTCAGAATGCCGTTTCCCGTAAAAAAGAGCAGCATGTCGGGATGAGAGGCAATGGCCTTGTCGAGCTTTGGATGTGCGGGGCAGAGCATGGCCGTATGTCCAAATCGTTGAAGAGATTGCAGGGCCCGGGCGGGAATGCGGCAATCGGCAAAGACAAGCATAGCAACTTCCTTTCAGAAAAAATCGAAGGGATGCCGTGACGGCATCCCTTCGATTTGATTTTCAATCAATCATGCGCGGGTAACCTTGTGAGAACGAAGGCAACGAGAGCATACGGCAACGGTCTTAGGGGTACCGTCTACGATTGCTTTTACCTTGCGAATGTTGGGCTTCCAGGTTCTGTTGGTCTTGCGGTGAGAGTGGGAAACAGTTGCACCGTAAACAACGCCCTTTCCGCAGATACTGCATTTTGCCATGTTTGACACCTCCTTCTGCACAATTTGGTAGTGCATCTATTCAAGAAAAAATTTTAATACATTTTTTTGCCGTAAGATACAGCACAGCAGGAGATATTATATCACAAGAGAAAAGAAATTGCAAGTGTTTTGAGAAAAATTCCTGAAATTTTTTTATCCTTGTGAATTCCTCCAAATCAGACGTAATATTTGACAGAATTTTCTAAGATTTTGTCGGTACATCCAAAGAAAAATCCCATGATTCGACCGCTTTCGTCACAAAAACCGTCACTGTAGAGCGTGTCGTTGACCAAAATGCGCAGTAAGCCGGCCTGATCGGGGCATACGTTCAGCATTCCGCTCTCGTTTCTCACGCGGCCCTGTACGCCTATCAGACGAAAATCTTCGGAAGCAGCAGAGACGTCTGCATACTCGGCCTCAACTGTTTGAATGGGGACATTTTTGATCACCCCCAGCTCAGCAAATGCGTCGGCTGCAGCTCCGAGAGCCAATATGCAGCCATCCTTGGCAGTCATCTCTTGCAGGGCACTGCGCATTCTTTGGTTGGAAAGCGCAGCAAGTGTTTGCTCACGTGAGCCGATAAAGACAGCGATCTGTGATGCTCTGAGCTTGGCGGAAAGAGGATTGTAGCAGTCGGGATCGTCCTTGACATCGAAAAGAGCAGGCTGAGCCCCGGCCATTTCCAGCACGTCACAGATGTGCTGACCCTCTAAGGCGTTGCCGCATTGCAGCACGCTTGCCACAGGCAGCTGATACCAGACGTCCGAGCAGGGCTGTGTGGGGGCGGGATCTGCCTTGACCGAGGTGGAAACAGCCACGAGCAAGCCCTCAAGCTCACTGTCGGATTCGATCAGGATCGCTCCGGGATAGCGCAGGGAAATCTCTTTGGCGCGCTCAGTGTTGAGAATATATCCGCATGCCGGGTTTGCCATATCGGAAAGTGTCTGCTCCACCGTGCAACCGCATACGGCACGGGCTGATTTAATGGCACCCTTACACATCACGGTGCGCACATATGCGATCATTTTTCCGAGATCCTGCAGATCGGGCATGCCGTATTCGTTATAAAGCGGATGCAGCAGGTAAATCTTTGCATTTCCTTGCAGCGTGGAGGGAATGATCATATCCGAGGGCGCGGATGCCAGCACCAGCAAGTCGGATTGCTGAGCACCGAGCTCAGCTTGCGTATATATCTTGACCGAGGTCTCCAACGAAAAGCGGTAAAGTCCCAGCAGTGCCGCAAGTGACCGGCTCATTGCCGCACTGTACAGCCCCTGTATGTCGGTGCAAAGACGTGCGTGCAGCGTGATGCGCTCGGGATTGCAGCCCGCAGCCACTGCGGTGCAGTATGCATCCGCCGCACACATCAGGGCGCGATGGAAGGGATCGCTCAAAAGCTCGGTGTAAGTCATGTTCCTTGTGCGAAGCGGAGAGAGTGAGCGCAGCACGGTGCTTCCCGGCTCAAAGGACTGCAGCACGGTCTGATAACCCGTTGCCACCAAGGGGATGGACTTGGCGTATGGCGGAGTGCTTTGATCGGTGACGTATTGACTTGCCTCTTGCTCAATTCTCAGAGAATAGGAACGGATAAAGCAAACGGATTTGAGATAAGAAACGTTCATAGCAAGCAGGATCTTTTTTCCGTGTCTGACGATCAGCTGTCCTGCGTGGTCCGCCACACCGAAGAAGCTAAGACACAGTGAACATGCAGCGGCCTTTTGCTCAAGCTCCTGCACCTTTCCCTGGGGCAGGGCAAGCAGGCTTGCGCTTGTGCATCCGGTCAGACTGTCAAGGCTTTGCATGTGCTCGGGCAGCTTGCCCAGATTCAGCACCGCACCGTTGCTTACTGAGAGCACAGCGTGTGCAATGCTTGTGAGAGCGCAATCCTGCAGGCAGTGTAAATGCGTGCATACCTCGGGATCGCTCAGAAGCGTCAGCAGTGCACGGTCGTATTGATCTCGCGAAAGCTCAGCATTCGGGTACAGAAGCACCAGTGCGTCGGCGTAGGCGGCGTGTGCTTGCAGCTTCAGCGGCAGATGCTGCAGTACGTCAAAGCCTCCATGCTCACCTGCAAGGCGGTATTGCACCGCATATCCTTGGGGAGCATACGATGCGTTACCGCAACGCATGCCGATCTGCTCAGTGGCTGCGGGCTGCTTGTCTTGCAGCGCGCAAAGATATGCTGCGGGCATTTGAGCCACGTCCGAGAGCGTGTAGGGATGATCGGCAGGCTTGCCGAGTGCATGGGCTTTTTCAATAAAGTCCTTGTAGGTCTCTGCCACGTAGGGCTCGTTGGTCAAAAGCTCACTGATTGCTACCTTGGAGGCGTCCACGTGTGCAGGACATGCGAGTGCATCAATAAAACGCAGCGCGTCCACACAAATATCGTTTCCGTTTTTGGAGCTGTAATGTCTTGCGCAATAAAGCAGCTCGGGGATGCTTGTGCGCAGCCCGAGATTGGATTTGAGAATTTCCAGAGAAGCTTTGGGCAAGGTGTTGAAATTTCGGATGATCGTTGTTCCATTGCCAATATCCTTCATAAAAACCTCCGTAAAAAGTGATGTAGCGATCAGTCAAGCAGCTCTGCCGTGCAGCCCACTTTGTCAAGCCCGGTCAGGCGCACCGCGTGCGTCGTGCCGCAAAGAGACTTGTCTGTCTTGACCGTGACCTCGATAAATTCGGGTGTATGTCCCGTGGAGTAGCCCTCGGAGTCGGTTTCAAACAACACCTGCTTGCAGGGAGAATCGGCAATGACCTGCATAAGCAGCTCTGTGCGGATCTTTTTCTGTACTTCCTGTAGCCGATGCACGCGCGCTCTGCGCTCCTGCATGGGTACTTGGGCGGGCATGCGGATGGCAGGGGTATTTTTGCGTCCGGAGTATGGGAAAGCGTGAATTTGCAAAAAGCGTGCTTTGCGAATAAAGTCCAGAGTCTCTTCGAAATCCTGCTCGGTCTCGCCCGGAAAGCCCACGATGACGTCGGTGGTAAACTGCACGCCGGGGATACGCTCACGCAACAGCTCAAGCGCGGCCATAGCCTGATCTGCATTATATTTGCGCTTCATGGCGGCAAGCGTGCGGGAGCAACCGCTTTGCAGGGAGAGATGGAAATGCGGCGCGAGCGAGGATAGACCTGCGATCTTATCCACGAATTTGGGGCGGATCAGGGAAGGGTCAAGCGAGCCAAGGCGTACGCGACCGATCCCGGGCAGCGCATCCACCGCCAAAAGCAGGTCTCCAAGGTCGCCTTCTGCAAGATCCTTACCCCAGGAGGCGGTCTCAATGCCTGTCAGCACGATCTCTGCGCATCCGTTTTCGCAGAGCACCTGTACCTGCTCCAGAACCTCGTCAAGAGGCTTGGAACGTACCGGACCGCGCGCTCCGGGAATGGCACAGTAGGTGCAATGCGAATCGCAGCCGTCCTCAATCTTGACGTAGGTACGGGTGCGGTCAAATGAGGTGATGCGCATTGGCTCAAAGCAGCATGCCTTGGCAATGTCCGGCACCTCAATATATGCGCGGCCGTTCTTTTTTTCGTTGGCGACCAACTCGTCCAGAATATCGGCAGCACGCATTTTTTCGGTGTTGCCGAGCACTGCGTCCACCCCCTCCAGAGCAGCCCCCTCGGGGTCTGCCTGCGCAAAACAGCCTGTGACAATGATGTATGCCTCGGGATTTTGCGTCAGCATGCGTCGGATCAGCTGGCGACCCTTGCGATCGGATTCCGCCGTAACGGTACAGGTATTGATGATATAAGCATCACAGCGCACGTCGTGGGGGAGGATGGCATAGCCGCGGGATAAAAGAGCCTCCTCAATGGCGCGGGATTCGTATTGGTTGACCTTACAGCCAAGCGTGGCGACGCCGACCGTGAACTGTTGGTTGGGCATATGGTACACTTCCTAAACATAAATTCTCACCTTACATTTTATCACACCCCGACCGAATTGTAAAGAACAATCGTAAAATTTACACAGAGTACTTGAAAAACACCAAAAAAGGTAGTATAATAAACACAATGATATAAAAATTCAAAGGAGAATTACTATGAGCCAGTTTCATTTGATCGACCACCCTCTTATCACACATAAGCTTACCATCATGCGTAACAAAAAGACAGGCTCTAAGGATTTCCGTGAGCTGCTCAACGAGATCTCGATGCTCATGGGCTATGAGCTGACGCGCGACCTGCCCCTGCAGGACGTCACCATCGAGACTCCCATTACCAAGATGACTGCCAAGATGGTTTCCGGCAGAAAGCTCGCCATTGTGCCCATTCTGCGCGCAGGTCTTGGCATGGTGGACGGCATTCAGTCGCTCGTTCCCGTAGCAAAGGTCGGCCACATCGGTCTGTACCGCGATCCCGAGACCCATCAGCCAGTTGAGTATTACTGCAAGCTGCCCACCGACATTCAGGACAGAATGGTCATTCTGGTTGACCCCATGCTGGCAACCGGCGGCTCCGCCATCGATGCGCTGACGCTGCTCAAAAACAAGGGCTGCAAGAATATCCGCTTTATGTGCTTGGTGGCTGCTCCCGAGGGTGTTGCCAAGGTGCTCAAGGCGCATCCCGACGTGGATATCTACGGCGCTGCACTGGATGATCACCTCAACGAGCACGCATATATCGTTCCCGGTCTTGGTGACGCGGGCGACAGAATTTTCGGTACACTCTAATTTGTATCATCAAGGGGAGAATAATTTCTCCCCTATTTTTCAGCGTGGAGGAGTCATGCGTACCATTGTTGTCAAGAAAAACGACGCAGGACAACGTCTGGATAAGTTTTTGTCCAAGGTAGTCAAGGGGCTGCCTACGTCGTTGATGTATAAATATATCCGCACCAAAAAGATCAAGGTCAACAGGGCAAGGACCGAGCAGAAGTATATGCTTTGCGAGGGGGATGAAATCCAGCTCTTTATCCGCGAGGAGTTCTTTGAGTCTCCCGAAAAGGATGCGGGCGCGCTGTCCCGCATCGTGCCCAAGCTTTCGGTGGTGTATGAGGATGAGAATATCATTTTGCTTGATAAGCGTCCGGGCGTGCTGGTGCACGAGGATGCGGATGCCAAGGATAATACGCTGGTCATGCATCTGCAGGCGTATCTGGCGCAAAAAGGGGAGTACGACCCGGAGGATGAGCAGTCCTTTGCGCCTGCCATGTGTAACCGCATCGACCGTAATACGGGCGGCATCGTCATTGCCGCCAAGAACGCGGCTGCGCTGCGCGAGATGAACGAGCATATCCGCGAGGATCGCATCGGCAAATACTATTTGTGCGCCGTGCACGGTGTGCCCGAGCGAAAAAAGCAGACGCTGCACGGATATCTGCGCAAAAATGCGGCGGATAATATGGTCGAGGTGCGCGATAAAGCTTTTCCCGGCGCAAAGGAGATCATTACCGAGTACCGCGTGATCGGACAAAAGAACGGGGATGCACTCTTAGAGGTGCACTTAGTCACGGGCAGAACGCATCAGATCCGTGCGCACCTTGCGCATATCGGCCACCCGTTGATCGGTGACGGCAAATACGGCGTCAACAAAAAGGACAGGGAAAAGGGCTATAAATATCAGGCTCTGTACGCTTACCGCCTTCGCTTTGAGTTTGGCGGGAAGGGTGAGGTCTTGTCCTATCTGGATGGCAAGGAATTCCGTCTGCCTGAGGACGAGATCTGGTTCTTGAAGGATTTTTCATACTGATTATTACTACGAAAGGGGAGAGAATATGCAGGAGACGGTAAAAAAGCTGCGATATCCGATGCTGATCATGAGCGGCCTTTTAGCTTCACTCGGCGTGGTCTATCCGCAATATTTGGGCGCGCTTGCGTGGGTCTCTCTCATTCCCATGGGGATGGTGCTGCTGACGCTGTGCGACAAGGTGCGCCTTGGCAGCCTGTATCTGTACGGAATTGTTTTTTATCTTGTGTACTACGTCATGGGCTATCATTGGTTTATTTCCATGTATCCCATGGATTTTGCGGGCTTTGAGCCCAATACGGCCATCGGCGTGATCGCGCTGGCGGTATTTGGCATTTCCGCCTTCCAGGCAGTGCTCAGTGCCATCATGTTTTTGGTTTACGGATTGCTTTGCCGCACCTTCGTGCTGCGCAAATATCCCGTGCTGAGCCCCTTGCTTATGGCTTGCCTGTGGGTGATCAACGAGTGGTCGCAGACCATAGGCTGGACGGGCTTGCCCTGGTCACGCCTGTATCTGTCGCAGTCGTTCATGCTGCCCATGGCGCAAAGTGCCTCGCTGCTTGGCGGTCTGTTCGTGTCCTTCTTGATCGTGGCGGTTAATTTGTCCTTGGCGGGCTTGATCGCATGCCGCGGCTCAAGACTCTCCTTTGGCTTGCTTGGCGGCTGCCTGCTTGGCGGTAATCTTTTGTTTGGCCTTGCGGCGATGGATTCGATCAAGGGTGACGTGCTGCCGTGGCAGATCGCATTTTTTGCTTTGGCACTGGCAACCGTGATTACTGCTCTTGTGTACGGGCTTGTCAAAAGGCTGGGCGCGGATCGCCGCTTACTCAAGGCGTTTATGTGTATTGGTCTGACGCTTTGCGTGCTTTCCTCACTCTCTCCCGTGCTTGCCACGTATGCGGATACAGCCGATCCCTTCAAGGCTGCCGCACTCCAGGGAAATCTTTCCTCTACGGATAAATGGGCAGAGGACTCGGGCTTGCGCTCCTTCAAGGCGTATGAAAGCCTGACCGAGCAGGCGGCAGATGAGGGAGCGACCCTGATCGTCTGGCCGGAGACTGCGCTGGCTTACACGCTGTTTCTCGCGCATCCCAATTCCGCCACCACGGCTCCCATAGATAAGGTCTACGACATGGCAGAGCGAACGGGGGCAACGGTCATGATCGGCACGTTTACCTCAACGCAGTATTTTGACCCCATGGCAGAGAAGGCAAGCACCAACACTGTGGTCACGGTCTATCCGGACAGAAGCTATGATGAGAGCGTTTACGCCAAGCGTATGCTGGTGCCGTTTGGCGAGTACGTGCCGTGGAGAGATTTTCTGATGTCCGTGCTGCCCGTGCTTGGCGAGATCAACATGCTTTCCTCGGATCTTGCACCCGGAACGGAAGCGGTGGTCGTGGATGCCAAAACGGTGGGTGTCAAAGCGGGGCCTATCATTTGCTTTGACTCAATTTATGAAGAGACGGTCAGACAGACGGTCAGCGCGGGGGCAGAGATCATCACGCTCGCCACCAACGACTCCTGGTTTACGGATTCCGCCGCCGTGTATATGCACAACAATCAAGCCAAATTCCGCGCCATTGAAAACGGCAGATACCTGGTGCGCTCGGCCAATACGGGTGTGTCGTCCATCGTGGGACCCGACGGTAGGGAGCTTGGGTGTCAGGAGGCGCTGACCACGGGACTTGTGGTATCCGAGGTGTGCGCCAGAAGCAATACCACGCCATATACCTCGATGGGATATTTGCTTGTGTGGTTGAGCTTTTTTGCACAGATTGTAATTGTCGCAGCACAGATTGCCTATGTGATCGTAAGGCGCATAAAACGCCATACAGCATAAAGGATTTCTTAATAATTCTTAATAAAATTCTTGGTGAAAAAAGCATAAAATCTATTGACAAACGTGACATAAACTGATATAA
The DNA here is from genome assembly GCA_045594705.1 of Eubacteriales bacterium. GTDB lineage: Bacteria > Bacillota > Clostridia > Oscillospirales > CAG-272 > SVQP01. Next base: position 39,206 of record JAZNZB010000085.1, on the reverse strand, counting down.
TGTTCACATGGGGAACATCCTCAAAAACACGATCAAAAGGAGAAATATCAACTATGAAAACCATGACCAGAGTAGTAGCAGTTGCTCTTGTAGCAGTTGTTATGTGCGTGATGCTCGTTTCTTGCGGAAACACCATTAGCGGCACTTATTCCGCTACCTACGAGTCTGACGGCTTCTTCGGCTTCGGTAAGGGCTCTTACACCACTACCTACGAGTTCAAGGGTAAGGATGTTGTAATGACTGTTGAAGCAACTGTTGGCGGTAAGACCACTACTACCACCACCAACGGCACCTACACCATTGAAGAAGATCAGATCATCTTCACTTGGGACAAGGACGTTGAGACCAACGCAAATGGCGATACTGTTACTTCCACCAACAAGTACGAGTTCAGCAAGGGCGACGATTTCATTTACATCGGCGACCAGAAGTACACCAAGAAGTAATTTCAATATTACTACATAAAAAAAGCTGTTGCTTCGGCAACAGCTTTTTTATATGAAAATGAAACCGAGGACGCCCCGCAAGATCCTTCGCGGCGCCCCTGTACCTGTCATTCTCGAGCGCAGCGAAGAATCTTGGTACAGGGGCTTGCTCGAGGATGACGGCGGGGCGATAAATTGTGAAACTTTTTTTGAAAACTGCAATTAGTTGCAAAGCTGTAGGGACCGGCGTCAAGCCGCAAGCGGCGAACGGTCCGTAAAAAAGAAAAAACCGCTCGTTTTTCAACGAACGGTTTTTCTTTACTTTGCAATCTGCAATTAGTCGCAAACGTAGGGCAGAAGAGCAGCCTGGCGAGCACGCTTGATAGCGGTGTTGAGCTCACGCTGGTGAACAGCGCAGGTGCCGGACATTCTTCTGGGCAGGATCTTGCCGCGCTCGCTGATGAACTTGCGGAGCTTAGCGGAATCCTTGTAATCGATATAAGCAACCTTATCGGCGCAGAAAATGCAAACCTTCTTTCTTCTGCGAACCACGGGGCGCGCAGGACGAGAAACGTTTTCAGTCATCTTATGAATCCTCCTATTTGAATTTGGGAACGATCGCCTTTAGAAGGGCAGATCGTCGTCTGTTTTGATCTCCTCAAACTTGGGCGCAGAGCCTGCGGGAGAGGAGTAAGCGGGTGCACCGTAAGCATCGGGTGCATAAGAGCCGGACTGTGCGGGGCTTTCGCTGCGGCTGTCCACGAACTGGACCTCTTCAGCGACAATGTCGGTCATGTAGCGCTTCTGACCCTGCTGGTCGGTCCAGGATCTGTTCTGGATAGAGCCGATCACGCAGATAGAAGAACCCTTCTTGAAGAAACGGTTGACAAACTCAGCAGTGGAGCGCCAAGCGGTAACGGTAAAGAAATCGACCTCAGGCTGCTGACCGGACGCGGAGTCACGGGAAGCGAATCTGCGATTGACTGCCATACGGAACGTTACGACGGCAATGCCGCTCTGTGTCTGCTTCAGTTCAGGATCAGCGGTCAGTCTACCGCCGAGGATGACTTTGTTCAGATTAAAATTTGCCATGCTGTTTGACCTCTTTTGTCTGATTACTCAGCGTCAGCTGCTACTTCGGCAACTTCTTCTACAACTGCAACTTCTTCAACAGCTTCTTCAACGACAGCTGCCTTAGCGGTGGGCTCGAAGTCCAGCTTGATGGTCAGAGAACGCATTACGTTCTCGTCGATCTGGAACAGACGGTCGAGCTCTGCAAGGAAGTTACCTGCAGCCTTGAAGGTCACGACTACGTAGTAGCCCTCGGGCATGTCATTGATGGGATATGCCAGGCGGCGCTTGCCCCACTGTGCAACCTCAATGATAGTGCCGTTCTCAGCAATCAAAGAAGTGAACTTGTTCACGGTAGCATTGGTTGCTTCCTCACCGTTGGTCACGTCAACGATGAACAGACTTTCATAAGAATTGAGTACCTTTTCCATGTGTTTTTACCTCCCTATGGACTTTATTACGACCGCGCACCTCTTCGAATTATTTATGCGCGGTAGAGAGACGGACCGCGTCGCAGTCCGTACCGAAGATACATTATACCACAATTGAGAATGCTTGTCAATCCTTTTTCACATTTTATTTTTTACAAAAAAACACAAAATTCTTGTCAAAACCGTGGGAAATATGCTATAATATACAAAGGATGGAATTTTACCCGAAAAGGAGGCTGTACATGGCACAGAGTAAGAAGAGAAAAAAGAAAAAGGGAAAGAAGATGCCAAAGGCGTTGCGCGTTTGTCTGATCATGCTGGCAGTTCTGGCAGTCCTGTTTACCACCGTGGTGGTGCTTGCCATGTCGGGCGTCATTCCCGCAAATACGGTTGAGGATTTTTTGGATGGCTTTGTCGGCAAGGGTGTGGAAAAGGCTTTGGATAAGATCCTGCCAAACGACCTTGTGGACGAGGTGTTTGTAGATAAATATAACGATTTTGTGGATTTTGTGGTCGATCTTTTGCCAAAGCCCGAAAGAGTTGCGCTGGACGGAGAGATCCGGGTGTATTTCTTTGACGTTGGACAATCGGACAGCATTCTGATCATGGCACCTGCGGGCAATGTGCTGGTTGACGCGGGAGACAACGACTGCGAGGACGCGCTGGAGGGGTATCTGGACGATCTTGGCGTGACTACGCTGAATTGCGTGATCGCCACCCACCCGCACGAGGACCATATCGGCAGCATGGATATGATCTTTGAAGAATTCGAGGTGCTCAATCTGATCATGCCCAATTCCGAGGTGGATACCGATACCTTTGTGGCTACGGGTGACTATACCCGCATGATGGAGGGTGCCGAGGAGCAGGGTACGGCGGTCAGCTATGCCACGAGCGGCAGCACCTTCAGCCTTGGTGAGCTGGAATTTTTGTTCTTAGCTCCCAATTCCAAGGATTATAACGACCTCAACGACTGGAGTCTTGTCACCAAGGTGACCTATGGCTCTACCTCTATGCTCCTGACGGGAGACGCCGAGAGCGTTTCGGAAAAGGAGATCGTTGCTAAGTACGGCTCGAGCGCATTGGATTGCGACATTCTCAAATCGGGTCACCACGGCTCGTCCTCCTCGTCCTGTGACGAATTTCTGGATGCCATTGACGCAGAGATCGCGGTCATTTCCTGCGGTACGGGCAATAAGTACGGCCATCCCAACCAGCCCGTGCTGGACAGATATGCCGAGCGAGAGATGCAGGTATATCGCACAGACCTTGAGGGCACCATCGTGTTTGTCAGCAACGGCGCAGAGTTTACAAGAGTTCCGTGATGAATTAGAAAAGCAGCCTCCGCCAAAGGGCGGGGGCTGCAGTGGTTTTGCGCGAAAAGAGAATATTTTCAATTATGCTCTTGACAAGCCAAAAGAAAACAAGTATAATATATAGGTCGTTTGACGGGCTATTAGCTCAGTTGGTCAGAGCTACCGGCTCATAACCGGTTGGTCCGGGGTTCAAGTCCCTGATAGCCCACCAAAAAAGGATACGGAATACGCAAGTATTCCGTATCCTTTTTTGCTTGGAGTAAACAGACGAAGAACCCCCGCATAAGCGTCGCAGAGCGACGCGATATGCAGATTTGCGCAGGTTGAGTGTAAAAATAAACCAAAGTATAGGCGCAAATATGGGTTCTAAGTCCCTGATAGCCCACCAAAACAAAGAGAGGGGTGCAGTAGCACCCTCTCTTTGTTTTGATGTACTTTCCCGACTCAGAACCCCGCACGTGTGGCTTTGCCTTTGATTGAGTAATCCGTCCGTCGGTAGGGGGCGGCGCCTTCGACGCCCTTGCCGGGTCAAAGTTGAGTTTTTATGTGAAGACACGTTATGTCTGTTCGGACAAAGGTTGTTGATGCAAAAGAGGTCGTCGAGGCGCCGACCCCTACCGACGGACGGGTCGCAAGACCGATGATCATGCGAGCAATTCGTTCAGTCGCCCCCGCAATTTGCCGTTGCTTTTTTTCTCTCGCTATTTACTTTTTTTAAAAAATGTGTTAAACTGTTAAATGGATGTATAATGACGCGCGAAGGGAGGAGAAGCATGGACAGATATGTGTTTATGCTCTGTGTGTTTCTTGTATTTGCATTGGCTTTTACGGGCTTATTTTCATTTCTGCTTTTTAACAGTATATCTCTTTACCCGGAATTTGACGTATCATACGATGATCTGTCTTATGCAGAGCTTTCCTTTTGCAGATATGAAAGGATTCGGGGTTACAAAAGTGATGCCAGATACATCGTGTATTTTGAAGAATACGAAAGGCCGTTTGAGATCAGCACAATAGCGGACATAAGGTTGGACAAGGAGGCACTTGACAGCCTGAAGAGATTCGATAAGATCCGAGTGTATTACGGTCCGAGCAGCCGTTATGATTGTGACTTTGAAATTATGGAAATGAGTCACGGGAAAACAACGCTGCTGAGTCTTTCCGACTACGTAAAAACCAATCAGAATAATCAGATCGCGGGAATGATTGTTCACCCGATTCTGATATTGTGCGGTTTGATTATCGTATTATGGTTGATCTTTTCCATAAAAGTTGCCAAAACAGATCCTCACACGGCAGACGTCGGAAGGGTCAGAATGGAATACGTTGCGGACGGAAACGTGATCCGGGTATGCTCTCGTATCGGGATGTACTCGCTTGTGATCAACGGCAAAGTGGTTGATCGGTATATCGGTCTTGGCGGATATAAGTATTTATTGAGCAAAAGAATCAGAACCGAGAATGGAAAAAGAATTCTCATTGAAGCGCGAATGGGCTACGTGAATATGAGGCTTTACTACAATGGAAAGCTTGTGGCTAAGAAGTTCATGGGGTTCGGTTGATAAAAATGCGGAGCGGCTATGCTCCGTATTTTTTTATCTTTTATCTTTACATTTTTTTGATTTCGTGGTATACTATTAAATTGACATACTATGACGTGCGAAGGGAGGAGAAGCATGGATAAGTTCAAATTAGTCAGCCCGTTTGAGCCCATGGGTGACCAGCCGCAGGCGATCGAGCAGCTGGTGGAGGGTCTTGAAAACGGCGCACGCTATCAGACGCTTTTGGGTGTGACCGGCTCGGGTAAGACCTTTACCATGGCCAATATTATCGAAAAATGCAACCGCCCCGTGCTGATCCTGGAGCCCAACAAAACGCTTGCGGCGCAGGTCTGCACCGAAATGCGCGAATTTTTCCCCGAGAATGCGGTGGAATTCTTTGTGTCGTACTACGATTATTACCAGCCCGAGGCCTATATCCCGGGCAAGGATATGTATATTGAAAAGGATGCGCTTGTCAACGACGAGATCGACCGTCTGCGCCACAGCGCGACCTCTTCGCTCTTTGAGCGCCGTGACGTCATCATCGTGGCGTCGGTCTCCTGCATCTATACCCTCGGTGACCCCGTGGAGTACCAGACGCTGCAGATCTCGTTGCGCCCGGGCATGCTGATGGACCGTGACCAGCTGATCCGCCGTCTGGTGGCCATCAGCTATTCGCGCAACGACTTAAATCCCGTGCGTAACAGCTTCCGCGTGCGTGGAGATACCTTGGAGATCATGACTGCAAACGTATCGGATAAGCTTTTGCGCATTGAATTTTTCGACGATGAGATCGACCGCATCTCGGTCATCAATCCCGTCACGGGCGAGCTTGTGCGCCTGCTTTCCTACGCCGTCATTTTCCCCGCGACGCACTATGCCGTATCCGACGAAAAGCGCGATGCCGCGTTGGAGGAGATCCGCCGCGAGATGGTGGACAGGGCAGCGTGGTTTGAATCCGAGGGCAAGCTGATCGAGGCACAGCGCATTACCGAGCGCACCAAGTATGACCTGGAAATGCTGCGCGAGGTGGGCTTTTGCTCGGGTGTGGAAAACTACTCCCGCGTGCTTGCGGGCAGAGAACCGGGCTCGACTCCTTATACGCTGCTGGACTATTTCCCGGACGACTATATCCTGTTTATCGACGAGTCGCACGTAGCCGTGCCGCAGGTGCGCGGCATGAGCGGCGGCGATACCGCAAGAAAGAAAAATCTGGTGGACTTCGGCTTCCGTCTGCCCTCTGCATACGACAACAGACCCTTGTATTTCGAAGAATTTGAGGACAAGATCAATCAGGCGATCTTTGTCAGCGCAACGCCCGGACCCTTTGAAAAGGAGCATGCCGAGCAGGTGGCAGAGCAGTTGATCAGACCCACGGGTCTGCTTGACCCCGAGGTCGAGGTGCGCCCCATCGAGGGACAGGTGGACGACCTGCTTGGTGAGATCCGCGAGCGTGTGGCCAAGAGCGAGAGAGTGCTGGTGACCACGCTGACCAAGAAAATGGCAGAGGATCTGACCGATTACCTGGAACAGAACGGCGTGCGCGTGCGCTATATCCACTTCAACGTGGAGACCATGGAGCGCATGGAGATCATCCGCGATCTGCGTATGGGCGTCTTTGACGTTTTGGTTGGCATCAACCTTTTGCGCGAGGGGCTTGATTTGCCCGAGGTGTCGCTGGTGGCCATTCTTGACGCGGACAAGGAAGGCTTTTTGCGCGGTGAGACCTCGCTGATCCAGACCATCGGCCGTGCTGCACGTAACGCGTCGGGTAAGGTCATCATGTACGGTGATACGATCACCGGCTCAATGCAAAGAGCCATTACCGAGACTGCGCGACGTCGCGCAAAGCAGGACGCATTCAACCGCGCCAACGGCATCGTGCCGCGCACGGTGGTTAAGGATATCCGCGACGTCATCGACATGGCGTCTCCCACGGGCGGCAAGCAGGGCTCGAGAGCTGAGCAGGCTGCCAAGGGCAAAATGCCTGCCAAGCAAAAGGATAAGCTGATCGCCGAGCTGACGACAGAGATGCGTCAGGCAGCAGCCAAGCTGGAATTTGAAAAGGCAGCATATCTGCGCGATCAGATCAAGAGAATCCAAGGAGGAGACAAACATGAAACAGAATAAAAAAAGACGCATTCCGCTGATCAACGGCAAATATCTTCTTTGGATGGTTTTGATCCTTGCAGGTGAGCTTGCGCTGTTATGCGGCGGGTATGCGCTGGGCTTGTTTGAAAATTTCATCGGCTATATTTTGCTGCCGTTTTTGGGCTTGTTTACGCTATATACTGCCTATGAGGCCTTTGTGCTGTTGCTGGAGGCAGTTAAGGTGAGTGCAGATGGCATTGTGGTTGCGGGAAAGGACGCACAGGGCACGGTCATCCACTTCGAGCTGCAGGAGCTGATGGGTATTTATCCATGTGATCAAAAGGGAAATCGCATCTCGGAGGATCAGACGAAATACAAAGAGATCGGACTTGCCTTTTGCATGAAGAACGGAAAGAAAAAGATCAGATCCACCACCTATATCACACAAAAGCAGATTAATCGCCTGCGCAGCACGCTGGGTGTCGGCGCGTGCGAGCATATCAAGGAATAAAAAGAGAGTCACACATGAAGCTTCAAAAAATTGTCATTCGCGGTGCGCGCGTCAATAATCTTAAGAATATTGACGTGGAGATCCCGCGTGATCAGCTTGTCATACTGACAGGCCTTTCGGGTTCGGGAAAATCCTCCCTGGCCTTTGATACCGTGTATGCCGAAGGGCACCGCCGCTTTGTCGAGTCGCTGTCCTCGTATGCACGTATGTTTCTCGGTCAGATGGATAAGCCCGACGTGGATACCATCGACGGCCTGAGCCCCGCTATTTCCATTGACCAGAAGACTACCTCCAAAAACCCGCGTTCGACTGTGGGTACGGTGACCGAGATCTACGACTACCTGCGCTTGCTTTACGCACGCGTGGGCGTGCCGCATTGCCCGATCTGCGGCAAGGAGATCAGACGGCAGAGCACCGACACCATCATAGATAAGATCTGCGAGCTGCCCGAGGGGGAGCGCTTTTTGGTGCTTGCACCCGTGGTGCGCGCGCAGAAGGGTATGCATGAAAAGGTGCTGGCTGATGCCAAGAGGAGCGGATACGCCCGCGTGCGCATCGACGGCAGCCTTTACGATCTTGGCGAGGACATCTCGCTGGATAAGAATAAAAAGCACGATATTGAGGTCGTGGTGGACAGACTTGCGCTCAAGGAGGGTGTACGCTCCAGACTTGGCGACTCGGTGGAAACTGCGCTCAATTTGGCGGAAGGACACCTGTTGATCGTGACCGTGCCGCGCGGAGAGGGCAAGCCGATCGAGCTTTCTTTCTCGCAAAGCTATGCCTGCGAGGAGCACGGCATTTCGATCGGGGAGCTGGAGCCCCGCATGTTTTCCTTCAATAACCCCACGGGTGCTTGCCCCGTATGTGCGGGTCTGGGCGAAATGCAGACCGTATCTGCCGCCAAGGTCATTCCGGACAAGCGTCTTTCGCTGCGCGGCGGTGCGATCGCGGTCAACGGCTTCAAAACCCTGGAGGAGGACAGCTGGAACGGTCCTTTGTTTGCGGAGGTCGGCAAGGTTGCGGGCTTTGATCTGGACATGCCCATCCGCGAATACGGCAAGGATGCGCTGGATGCGCTGCTGCACGGCACGGGCGATCGCGTTTACCGCATCACGCGCCATTTCGGCGGACAGACGCACGAGCAGACCACCACCTTCCACGGCATCCTGGAAATGGTCGAGAGCCGCATGAAGAACGGCGGCATGTTCGGTAAGGAATATTATACGCAGTTCGTGCAGGAGGCGGATTGCCCTGTGTGCGGCGGCAAGCGTCTTTCTCCCGTGGTGCTGGGCGTTACGGTTGGCGGACTCAATATCCATGATTTCTGCGCCATGTCGGTGGAAAACGCACTGGAATTTATCAATGCGCTGCAGTTTACGGGCGGTGACGCGGTCATTTCGAGAGAAATTCTCAAGGAGATCCGCGCAAGACTCGGTTTTCTTGTCAGCGTAGGGCTTGGATATCTGACGCTGGGGCGCAAGGCGGGCACGCTTTCGGGCGGTGAGGCGCAGCGCATCAGACTTGCCACGCAGATCGGCTCTGCCTTGACAGGCGTGCTGTATATTCTGGACGAGCCCAGCATCGGCTTGCACTCACGTGACAATTCCAAGCTGATTGCCACGCTCAAAACGCTGCGCGACCTTGGTAACACGGTCATCGTGGTCGAGCATGACGAGGAGACCATGCACGAATCCGACTATATCATTGACGTAGGCCCGGGCGCGGGCGTGCACGGCGGTCGGATCGTGGCCTGCGGCACTCCCGAAGAGGTCGCAAAGAACGAAAACTCACTGACCGGGGGCTATCTGTCGGGCAGACTATCCATTCCCGTACCCGCACAGCGCAGACCCGGCAACGGCAATTTCCTGCGCGTCTTTGGCGCAGAGGAGCACAACCTCAAAAAGCTGGACGTGGAGATTCCCTTAGGCTGCTTTGTTTGCGTGACGGGTGTGAGCGGCTCGGGCAAATCCTCGCTGGTCAACGGCATCATTCATCCCGTGCTGGCAGACAGACTCAACAACGCCATCACCTATCCCGGCAAGCATGAGCGCGTGGAAGGGGACGAGCATCTGGATAAGATCATTTGCATCGACCAAAGCCCCATCGGCAGAACGCCGCGCTCCAACCCCGCCACCTATACGGGACTGTTCGGCGATATCCGCGATCTGTTCGCACAGACCAAGGACGCCAAGGCCAAGGGTTACGGACCGGGCAGATTCTCCTTTAACGTCAAGGGCGGCCGCTGCGAGGCTTGTGAGGGCGACGGTGTGCGGTGCATTGAAATGCACTTTTTGCCCGATGTGTACGTGACTTGTGACGTTTGCAAGGGCAAGAGATACAACCGCGACACCCTGGACGTCAAATATAAGGGCAAGAGCATTTACGACGTGCTGGACATGACGGTCGAGGAGGGCGTGACCTTCTTTGACGGCTTGCCAAAAATCGTGCGCAAGCTCAAAACACTGCAGGACGTCGGACTTGGATATATCAAGATCGGTCAGTCATCCACCACGCTCTCGGGCGGTGAGGCGCAGAGAGTCAAGCTGGCAACAGAGCTTTCAAGACGCGATACGGGCAAGACCATTTACGTGCTGGACGAGCCCACTACGGGCTTGCATACCGCCGACGTGGCACAGCTGCTGGGCGTCTTGCAGCGACTGGTGGACGGCGGCAATACCGTGCTGGTCATTGAGCATAATATGGACGTCATCAAGTGCGCGGATTATATCATTGACTTAGGCCCCGAGGGCGGTGACGGCGGCGGCACGCTGGTGGCCGCAGGCACCCCCGAGCAGATCGCCGCGTGCGAGAAGTCCTATACGGGACAGTATCTAATGAAAGTTTTGAAAAAATAAAATAATTGTGACAGAAAACCCTTGCACAGCAAGGGTTTTCTTGAGCTTTTCGTAGGGGGTGACGTCCCCGATGCCCCGGCCTACATAAACAAGTTTTTTCGTAACGTAACAAGTTCATTGTGCCTGCTCGGGCTGTCGAGGACGTCAGCCCCTACCGACGGACGGTTTGCATTCTTGTATTCCATTATGTGAAGAATTTTAACAAAAAATTACCCAAAATGTGTTGTCAAAGCCGTTTTGTTTCGTTCTTAAGGGTGAAGCACATGTGCCAAATGCTTGAAAAGGAGGAAAGGACATGATCCTTGATGGAAATGCATGGGATCGAATGCCGGACGATGATGAAATTGTCGCGCTGCTTTGCAGTCGGGATGAATTTGCATTGCGGGCAGCCCAAAGTAAATACGGTGCGCTGATGCATTCAATCGCCCTGCGTATCACAGGCTCGGAGCAGGATGCCGAGGAATGCGTCAACGACGCGATCCTTGAACTTTGGAACGCTGTTCCGCCTGCGTCGCCCAAGCAGCTGTCGGCCTTTCTTGGCGGTATTGTGCGCCGCCGTGCAATCGACCGCGTGCGCTACAACCAAGCCGAGAGAAGAGCGGGGAGCGAATACCTGAGCTCACTTGAGGAGCTGGAGGAATGCTTACCCGATCGGCAGACCGAGGCCGAGAGCGACTCGGAGGAAATCAACCGTTGCATGCGCCTTTTCCTTGAAGGGCAAAAGCCTTGTGACCGCGATATGTTTTTGATGCGATATTTCCGTTTCATGACCAATGAGGAGATCGCGATGCAGTTTGGGATACGCGAATCAAGCGTTGTCATGCGCCTGGTCCGCATGCGAAAGCGACTGCGGAAATGCTTACGTGAAAACAATATCCGATTGTAAGGCAACACAGAATAGGAGGATAGCGTGAAAGTTCACGTTATATTCCTTAATACGCAACCATTCACGCATAAACTTCACCTAAAAATGGGTCTCGGCCCATTTTTGGAGCAAAGCTCCACGGTGAAGTTTCCATCACTATTTGAGCCGCCAAAGGCGGCATGGAGATTGTTATGAACAAAAAAACAGATAAGCTCATAGACGCGCTGGGTAAGCTGGACGAGGAGCAGATCGCCGCTTGCATGAAGCCGCGCAGAAAAAAGGCGTTCTTGGCATCGGGCAAGGCGCGTGTTGCAGTGGTGCTTGCGGCAGCATTGCTGATTACTACGCTGGCGTCCGCCCTGATCGTTGCCCCCATGATGCTCGGAGAGGATATTCCGGGCGAAATCCCGGGTGTGACGACCGATTCGGAGAGTACGGGCACGCAGGGTGCGGACACCACCGATATTCCGCCCATTGAGGACGTGATGAAATACCCCGGTGTTGCACAGCTGCTCAGTCTGGGCAATATTTCTTATTCCGGTTTTACGGTGAATGACGACGGTCTGATCAGTATGCCCGGTCAGAACAGCGGTGTTTCGTTCGACGAAACGGATGAATATTTTACCGCGCCAATGCCCATCATCACATTGAACTGCGGTGCGGAAAATACTGTCAAGTTCAGCTGTGATTACGGTGCGTTAGGACAGGTAAAACAGGCGCGCGAGTACGGTGAGATGATGTATCAGTACGTGGACGATAACGGCGGTAAATGGGATCTCTTTTATTTGTCACACTTTGCAGACAGCGAGCTGACGCTCAAGGGTGATGAGAGCCTTTCGTGGTTTTACTCGCAGCACGTGGGTTACTGTGATGCCGGCTGCAACAGAGATACTTTTATCGATTATACCGTGTACAATCCCGAGGGCGAGATCATTGCAGCGGGCAGCATTTACATGGCTGCATTCCGTTATATGTTTGCACATGACCTGCATCTGATGACAAACAAGACTTTCGATCAAGCACTGTCCAATTTTGAAATGTTTGAAAAGGAAGCAGCGCAGTACACCATTCGAAAGCCTATTAATCTGTATGCAGAGTCGTTTGTGGATAAGAACGGCCAAATCGACACCGAAAAGCGTGATGCATTTTTCGCTTATCATGACACAATCAAGTCCATTCGCAGCACAGCTTCGCGTGATGAGTGGATCAATACCTCTCTTTATGTAAGCGATGAGGCAGGATATGATATCTCCGATCTGGCAAGAGAGGGAGAAGAGAATTGGGTCAACCCTTACGCATATGATTTATATGACGATGTAAATGCGGAAATGCCTACCGAGGATGTGTTGGCAACTTTTGATGAAACGCAGATGGCGGCTTATGAGAATTTCCTTGACAGAAAAGAGGCAGCACGCGCGCAGGCTGAGGCATCGTTTACCTCGCATGATCTTCTGCTGAAGGGCTTTGCCAAGCTGTGTAACGACCATCTTGGATTCCACCCTTGGAGCAAGGAATACAGTGGCGGTGTCAGCTGTGGTACCATGGCAATCAGATCCGAATATATGGTGTTTGAAGTGCGCGGTTATAATGATCAGGACGATACCGCAGGCTGGTGGTTGGTCATCAACGACAAGTATTACAGCGTAAAAGAAAGCAGCAATGAGCTGCGCGAGGGTGAAGATTATCACTTTGTTGAGCATTACGTCCTTGAAAAGGGAGTGGAGGTCTACTTCTATTTCAGTGATACGTTAGAGGATAAAATCGAAGTCATTTATCCGTAATCTCCCGATCGGCCCACCGATCGTTTGAAATTCCTTTGAAAAAATAGTTGCATTGCAAATTTTCCTCTCGGTAGGTGTGCCTGCCGAGGGGATTTTTGTTGTTTCAGTACGGACGACCAATGCTCGTCCGTTCCGTTGCTTTGGGCACGCGATACGTCGCCCCCTATGGACGGATTGCGTAACCTGTAATGACGGGCAGGTGCGTTTGGCACTTGCGCGCATTTTTCAAAAAAAGCCCCTCAACCCTGTTGACACGTTGTGTATACAATGTTATAATAATACATACTATATTATCATGGGGGTGTGCGGCTATGCCGTGCCCGAAAGGACTTTGACATGAACCGTTTGGGTTGCAGATATATTTCATACGTTGCTGTTTTCGCGTTGCTTTTGTCAGCACTTTGTCTGTTTTCCGGCTGCGCCAAGCAGGCCACCATCGAAGCAGGGGAGCAGATCACGCCCGCTGATCTGACAGGCGACGCGACTGCTGCGTTTGGTGCGGATTATGATCCGGATTGCGTCAATCATGCAGGTAAATACACCTTTTCCGTGATCAGCGGAGACAAGACCATCAAGGTCAAGCTGACCGTCAAGGACACCGTAGCGCCCACCATGCAGCTGCGTCAGGTTTACTGGGCAGTCGGCACGCCCATTCCCGATCCCAAGTATTTCGTACAGTCCACCACCGAGGTTGACAATTATACGGGTGAATACGTAGGCGACCTGCCCGATTTCACTTCCTATACCGATTACGGGGTCAAGGTGCAATATACCGATGCCAGCGGAAACAAATCTCCCGTATACGACGTGGTGCTGACCCCCTGCAAGGATGACGTGCCGCCCACGATTGAGGCGCGTGACATCGAATGCAATATCGGCGAGGGCATTATTTGGCGTAATCACGTCTCGCTTGCCGACAACTGCGCGGGCGAGATCAGACTGGACGTGGATTCCTCCGGTGTCAACGTCAACCGTGAGGGCTCTTACACCGTGTACTATACCGCTACCGACGCATCGGGCAACGTGACCAAGGCAGAGGCGACCGTGCTGGTGGTCTCCATGACCGTGACCGACGAGATGCTGTATACCGAGATCGACAAGGTCATTGAACGTATTATCACCAAGGATATGAACAAGATCGAGCAATGCCGCGCGATCTACACGTACGTGCAGGGAAATATCGCCTATGTCAACACCTCGACCAAGGGCGACTGGAAATACGCGGCGTATATGGCGTTGTTCTCCTCCGGCACGGGGGATTGCTACAGCTATTTTGCCGCATCCAAGGCATTCTTTGAGCGTCTGGGCATTGAGAATATGGACATTCAGCGTTTGCCCGGCTATACCGACAACACCCACTTCTGGAGTCTGGTCAACGTGGGCACGGCCGACGCGCCCGTTTGGTATCATTACGACTCCACTCGCCTGACCGCGGATTATAATGTCAGCGGATGCCTGCTGACCGACGCGCAGGTTGCAGCCTACGACACATGGCGCGCGGGGGATTACTTCCGCATCTACGATAAGACCAAGTACCCCGCAACAAGCACCAAGATCGTAACCGACATCCCCGAGCTTTATCCCTATCTCAAATAAAAGGACTTTCACATGCAAACCAATATTCTGGAATATCTGGAGCAGACTGCTCCGCGTTTACCTGACAAAATTGCGTTTTCGGACGGCAAGGATCATATGACCTTTTCCGATCTGTCCTTGAGTGCGCGCAGCATCGGCTCGTATTTGCTTGAGCACGGGCACGGACGCGGATGCGTTGCAGTGCTCATGGACAAGCATCCCGTGCAGCTGGCGGCGTTTTTCGGCGTGCTGTACGCGGGCGGCTTTTACGTAGCCCCCGATGCCGCCATGCCGTCCAAAAGATTGCAAATGATCTTGGATACCGTCAAGCCGCGCATGATCATCTGCGACAAAAAGAACATGGCACTGGCGTATACGCTGGGGCTTGACGTCGCACTTTACGACGATATTTACCGTTATCCGGTCAACGATGCGCTGCTTGCCTGTGCAAGAGCTGCGCACGTGGATACCGATCCTGCCTACGTGGTATTTACTTCGGGCTCGACCGGTGTGCCCAAGGGCGTGGCCGCCTGCCACCGCTCGGTGATCGATTACACCGAAACGCTGTGCGAGGCCATCGGATTTGACGAGCACACCGTGTTCGGCAATCAGACCCCGCTTTATTTCGATGCTCCTTTGAAGGAGATCATGCCCACCATCAAGTACGGCGCGACAGCCTATCTGATCCCCAAGCAGCTGTTTATGTTCCCGGTCAAGCTGTGCGATTATCTCAACGAGCATAAGATCAACACGGTCTGCTGGGTGGTGAGTGCGCTGACCATGATCTCGTCCTTGGGGGTGCTTGCAAAGAATCCGCCCAAGTATCTGAAAACCGTCTGCTTTGGCAGTGAGGTGTTCCCGAAAAAGCAGTATGACCTTTGGCGTGCGGCCTTGCCGGATGCGCGCTTCTTTAATCTGTACGGTCCGACTGAGGCGACCGGCATGTCCTGCTACTGGCCTGCGACGCGCGAGCTTGCCGAGGACGAGCCCATTCCCGTGGGCAGACCCTTCCGCAACACCCGCATTCTGCTGATCAACGAGCAGGGCAAGAGAGCGGAGCAGGGAGAGGTTGGCGAGATCTATATCTCGGGCACCTGCGTGACGCTCGGGTATTACAATAACCCCGAAAAAACCGCCGAGGCGTTCGTGCAGAACCCCTTGCAGTCGGCTTACCCCGAGACCGTGTACCGCACGGGAGACCTTGGCAGATACAACGATTACGGTGAGCTTGTGTTTGTCTGTCGCAAGGATTCCCAGATCAAGCATATGGGGCATCGCATCGAGCTTGGCGAGATCGAAGCCGCTGCAGCGACTGTGGACGGTGTGGGACGCGTTTGCTGCGTCTACCTTGCCGAGCAGAAAAAGATCGTGATGTACTTTGTCGGCGAGATCGAGACCGCTGCACTGACCAAGGAGCTGCGACTCTTGCTGCCGCGCTACATGCTGCCGAACGTCACGCATAAGCTGGATACCATGCCGCTGACCGTCAACGGCAAGCTTGACCGCCGTCTGCTTTTGGAGCAGGCAACCCAAAACGATAAATAATATTCAGGAGAAATAACATGGAACAACTCATCGAACTGTTAGAGGAGCTTCACCCCGAGATCGATTACGAGACCGAAGAGGGTCTTGTGGACAACGGAATCCTGGATTCCTTGGATATCGTGACGCTGATCACGGATATCAACGACGCCTTTGACGTATCCATTCCCGCAGAGGAGATTTTGCCCGAAAACTTTAACTCGGCAAAGGCCCTCTGGGAGCTGATCGAACGCCTGGATACGGTGTAAGGCATGAATTTTGCTTCGATAGAATTTCTTTGCTTTCTCTTTGTCCTGGTTGCGGCGTATTACCTTGTGCCCAAGCGGGCGCAGTGGGCGGTGCTGCTTGCGGGCAGCGTGGTGTTCTATGCCTTTGCGGGCGTGACGTGCTGCCTGTTTTTGCTGGCGGTCATCGTCATCTCGTACGTCTCGGTGCGTCTGATCGGGAAGCGACAGAGTGCGTGCGCCGAGTGGCTTGCAGCCAATAAGGAGCTGCCCAAGGAGGAGCGAAAGGCCTATAAAAACAAGAGCAAAAAGGGCAATCTGGCCATTGTTTGCGTCGGCATTGCCGTCTTGACCGTGGCGCTGGTGTATGCCAAGTTCGTATCCGGCTATTTCGGCTTCAAGGTTAGCGCAAGCGGCATTTCGTTCGGCGCGTATGCTTTGGAGATCATGGGTATTTCCTACTATACCTTCATTGCCATCGGATACATGCTGGACGTCTACCGCGAAAAAGCACCTGTGCAAAAGAATTTTGCCAAGCACGCTCTGTTCGTGGGCTTTTTCCCGCAGCTGGTCATGGGACCGATCAGCAAATACGCTGACGTGGGCGAGCAGTACTTTGAGACGCATACGCTTCAGGGCAAAAACCTTTATACGGGTGCTGTGCGCATCGCCTGGGGCTTTTTCAAAAAGCTTGTGGTGGCGGATGCCATCGCGCCTGCTGTGGGTGCCATCGTGGCGCAGCAGAGGGGCGGCGTGTACTTTTTGCTGCTCTGCCTGTTTTATTCGATCCGTATTTACGGCGACTTCACGGGCGGTATCGACATCGTGCTGGGCTCTGCCGAGATGCTGGGCATCAGGTTGCCTGAGAACTTTAACCGTCCGTTTTCGTCCAAATCCACCGCGGAATACTGGCGTCGCTGGCATATCACCATGGGCGCGTGGTTTACGAATTACATCTTTTATCCCTTGTCCGTGACCAAGAGCATGCAAAAGCTGTCCAAGTGGAGCCGCGCGCATCTGGGCACGGCCATCGGCAAGCGATTGCCGGTGTATATCACCACAATCGTCACCTGGCTTGCAACCGGACTTTGGCACGGCATTGCATGGAATTTCGTGGTCTGGGCAATGCTCAATTGCCTTGTACTGCTGGTCTCGCAGGAGCTGGAGCCCCTGTATACCAAGTTCCGCACCAAATTCCCGCGCCTGCACGCAAGCGTGCCGTATCAGACCTTTATGGCGGTGCGCACCTTCTGTCTGATGGCACTCATCCGCGTCTTTGACTGCTATATGAACGTGCCTTTGACCTTTGCCAAGTTCTTTTCGGTGTTCAGCGTGCCCAATTGGGGCGGACTGTTTGACGGTGGGCTTACCTCGCTCGGCGTCAGCACCGCTTCGTTCATTGTCATCGGTGTGGG
The DNA here is from genome assembly GCA_045594705.1 of Eubacteriales bacterium. Taxonomy (GTDB): domain Bacteria; phylum Bacillota; class Clostridia; order Oscillospirales; family CAG-272; genus SVQP01. The sequence continues at coordinate 21,563 of JAZNZB010000085.1, read as the reverse complement.
CATCCTCGTCATGTTCGGCGTCAGCCAACTGAGCAAGGACAGACCCTTGCGCGAAAAGCTTTGGGAGCGGCCCTGGCTTGGAAGTCTTGCCCTGGCAGCACTTGTATTCCTTGTGCTGGTATTCGGCACGTACGGACTTGGCTACGATGCGTCCGCCTTTATCTATGGCGGCACGTTCAATTAAAGGAGGGCAGTGATGAAAAAGAGAATTTTTGCTGCTGTCCTTGCACTCGTTTTGTTGCTTGTCGCGCTCATGCTCGCGCAGGCTTTGCTGATTCCGTCGCGCTACGATAACCGCGAAGGGCATCTGCTTTGCGGCTATGAGCAGGCAACGGACGCACACGACGTGATTTTCGTGGGAGACTGCGAGATCTACGAGGGCATTGTGCCCGCCGTGCTTTACGAGCAGTACGGCATAGCCTCGTACGTCCGCGGCTCGTCGCAGCAAACCGTGTGGCAATCCTACTATATCCTTGAGGACACGCTCAAAAAAGAGCCGGACGTCAAGGTTGTTGTATTCAACGTGCTGGCACTCAAATACGGCGAGACGCCCAGGGAAGAGATCAGCCGCATGACCTTGGAGGATATGCCGTGGTCACTGTCCAAGCTGAACGCCATCCGTGCGTCTATGACAAAGGATGAGTCGCTCGCCTCTTACTTTATGCCCATCCTGCGCTATCACGATCGCTGGAGCAGCTTGACGGCAGAGGACGTCAAGAGAACCTTTGCAAAGCACGAGGACATCACGCATCAGGGATATCTGATGCAGACAAATATTGTGCCGGTCGATCTGACCGACCACCGCAAGCCGGACGCACTGATCGATTCCACGCTGCCCGCGCGCAGTATGGAATATCTCGAAAAAATGCGTGCGCTTTGCGAGCAGTACGGGGCTGAGCTTGTGCTGGTCAAGGCACCTACTAATTCGGTCAAGTATTACTGGTACGAAGAGTGGGATGCGCAGATCGTCAGCTATGCCGAGGATAAGGATCTTGCCTATTATAATTTTGTAGGCATGGATGAGGAGCTGGGACTTGACTGGTCGCGCGACACCTACGACGCAGGCCTGCACCTCAACGTGTATGGCGCAGAGAAGTGGACCGACTTCGTTGGCAATCTGCTCGTGACCAACCATGGCGTACAGGACAGACGCGGTGACGCTGCGCTTGACGCACTCTGGCAAGAGAGAATTGACCGATACAAAACGGAAAAAACAGAAGGAGAGAATAACCAATGAAGAAATTGAGCTTGATTTTGGCAGCCCTTTTGTTGCTTGGCACCTGCTTGGTTGCTTGCGATGCGGGCAAGGGCGGGGAATATATCTTTTCCCATAACGGTACGGCCATCCGCGTAGGCGACGACGGCAACGCGATTGCCTCTGCGCTTGGTGCGTATTCCGATTATATTGAAGAGGACAGCTGCGGCGGCGAGGGCCCCGATAAGACCTTCGTGTATCCCGGCTTCCGTTACGACACGGTTATGACGGGCGGCGTGGACCGTATTGTCAAGATCGTGCTGACCGATGACAGCGTGGCAACTCCGCAGGGCATTAAGATCGGCTCGGCCAAGAGCGCGGTCGTATCTGCCTACGGCGACGGCTATACCGAAACGGCCGACGGCGGCCTGGTCTACACGGACGGAAATACCAAGCTGATGTTCGGCATCCGCGACGGTACGGTAACCGCGATCCATTATATTCAAGCGTGAATGAAAAAGCGGAGAGGGCAGCCTCTCCGCTTTTGTAATGAAGAAAGAAGCGCGAAGTGTTTCGCGATCTTCGTGACTTTGACGGAAACTTTGGGCAGAATATTTTTGAAAAATCCGTGCAAAATGTCAAAATACTTGTCAAAAATGTCAAAATAGGGCTTGACAATTTGTTAATTGTGTATTATAATAGAGAACAATCAAGGAATTTGAGCTGCATTATGATGCGTCAAATTGTGCAATTTTTTCGTCGGAGGTTTCTATGCCCCGTTTTTTTGTGTCCGAGGAGCAGTTTGAAAACGACACCGTCGTCCTTGTCGGAGAGGATGCGCACCATATCGCGAGATCCTTGCGCATGGCAGCGGGCGAGTGCATTACCGTTTGCGACCGGGAAGCCATAGAATATGAATGTGAGCTGATCTCGTTTGAGCAGGATAAGCGAGTGGTGGCAAAGGTATTGTCAAGCGCGCCCTCGCAAGCCGAGCCGCCCTACAGGGCTGTGCTGTTTCAGGCACTTCCCAAGGGAGAAAAGTTCGATTCCATCATTCAAAAGGCGGTGGAGTGCGGTGTGCACGAGATCGTGCCGTTCCAGAGCAGCCGCTGCATTGCCAAGGCAAAGGCGGACGGCGAGGCGGACAAAACCAAGCGTCGCTGCCGAATTGCGGGTGAAGCCGCCAAGCAGAGCGGACGCGGCAGGATCCCCGAGGTAAAGCCTACCATATCTTATAAGGAAATGCTCAAAGCGGCAAGCGACTGTGACCTTTGCCTTTATTGTTATGAAGGAAAGGGAACACAACCTCTTGCAAGCATTCTGCAGGCGTCAACCGACCTGCCCGCATGTCCCACCATCGGTATCGTCGTGGGCAGCGAGGGCGGATTTTCCCCCGAGGAGGCAGCCGAGGCAGCGGACGCGGGACTTTGCATGACAGGGCTCGGCAAGAGAATTCTGCGTACCGAGACCGCAGCCCCCTTTGTGCTTGGCTGTCTTGTGTATCAATTCGAGATGTGACGTTTGTAAAGGATAGCAAAACGACACCAAAAAAATCGCATATTTTTCACAAAAATATGCAAAACGCTATTGAAAAATCACAAAAAAGGGTGTATAATATAGGTAAGTATTCACAACACCCCGGAATTTAGAAAAAAGAGGAGAAAATTTTATGTCTAACAGACTGTTCCAAAGTGTAATTCACCAGATGAAGGATGCGATCGATCGCGTGATCGGCGTCATTGACGAGAACGGCGTCATTATTGCATGCTCCGAGCTTGTCAAGATCGGCGAGATCAAGCAGGGCGTTCGTGACGAGCTTGCTTACACCTCTGATGTGGTGACCTCTTCCGGGTATACCTACCGTCCTGTCAGCGGCGGTGTGAAGGCTGAGTACGTCGTATTCGTCGAGGGCGAGGACAAAATGGCTGAGAAGATGTCCAAGCTGCTTGCAATCTCTCTTGGTAACATCAAGAATTTGTATGATGAAAAGTATGACAAGGGCTCGTTCATCAAGAACATCATTCTGGACAACATCCTGCCCAGCGATATTTACATCAAATCCAAGGAGCTGCACTTCAACACTGAGGAGAGCAGAATTGTCTTCCTGATCAAATTCTACGGCAAGACCGATATGATGCCCTTTGAGATGCTGCAGAACATGTTCCCGGATAAGTCCAAGGACTACGTGATCTCGGTCGGTGAGCACGATATCGTGCTTGTCAAGGACGTCAAGCCCGGAACCGAGGCAAAGGATGTCGAAAAGATCGCAACCAACATCGCAGATACCCTGTCTGCAGAGTTCTATACCAAGGTTGCCATCGGTATTTCCACCACGGTAGAGAACATTAAAGACCTGGCAAGAGCTTACAAGGAAGCTCAGGTGGCCCTTGAGGTCGGCAAGGTATTTGAGACCGAGAAGAACATCATCAGCTATGAGAATCTGGGTATCGGCCGTCTGATCTATCAGCTGCCCACCACCCTTTGCGAAATGTTCCTGCAGGAGGTATTCAAGAAGGGAAGCCTTGAGGCACTTGACCGCGAGACCCTGATGACCATTCAGTGCTTCTTTGAGAACAACCTCAACGTTTCCGAGACCTCCAGAAAGCTGTTCGTACATAGAAACACCCTGGTTTACAGACTGGAAAAGATCAGAAAGCTGACAGGCCTTGATCTGCGTGAGTTTGAGCATGCGATCACCTTCAAGGTGGCTCTCATGGTCAGAAAGTACCTCAACTCCAAGCCTGCTAAGTATTGATCGGAAAAATACATAGACACTCAAGTTAAGCGAAACGCCGAGGCTCGGCGTTTCGCTTAATTGGCGGTTTGGCCTTGTATATTGATTTTTTGAGAACAAAGCAATAACGGAGAGCAACGAATTTATGAAGAAATTGGTTTATACTGTGCAGGGGCTGCAGACAGCCGAGCAGGAGCAGCTGCTGCGTGAGATCTTGCCCGAGGTCGTGCGTGCCTATGGCAGCGACGGGCAGGTCACAGTCGATGCGCTCAGCGGATCCGTTTCGTTCGGTGTACCGAAAAACGTATCCTGTGCAGAGCTGGAGCAAAGCATTCATGCAGCTATCGCCCCTATGGGGATGGAGCTGATCACACCTCCCGGTGTGCGCTACTATGCGTACAGCGGTGTACCCAAGAAAGAAAAGAAAAATATTTCGGTCAGTGCGTTTGTCGCAACGCTGATCGCTGCAATTTCGATCACATTGGTCGTGACCATGCTGCTGACTGCGCTGCTTACGAGTGCGTATTGGAACGTGCGCGGTCTGGGCAATATGATCATTCCCAATCAGGGAGAAACCGTTCTGGATGATCAGACGCTGCGCGTGGTTGAGACGCTCATCGATCGGTATTCCTATGACGCAGTAGACGACCAAGCCATGATGGAGGCCGTGATCAAGGCATACGTGGCGGCGACGGGAGATCTTTACGCTGAATATTACACGCAAGAGGAATTCGACGCGATGACCAGTGAAAACCAGGGTCAGATGCAGGGAATCGGCGTCAGCGTGGTCAATTCCACCATGGAATATAACGGCATGACCTATCATGTCATTGAGCTGATCATGGTCTATCCCAATTCTCCCGCAGAACGTGCAGGTCTGCGCCCCGGAGATAAGGTGATCACGGTCAAGCATCAGGGTGTGGAGTATTCGATCAACGAGATCGGCTATACCGCGGCGCTGAACTATCTGCGCGGCGAGGCGGGTACCAAGGCCGAGTTTACCGTTATGCGCAAAAACGGTGCAGAATACGAGCCCGTGACTTACTCGGTGGTCAGAGAAGCGTTTGAGACCATGTCGGTGACAAGCCGCGTCAGCGAGACCGATCCCCGGGTTGGCATTGTGATGATTTTACAGTTTGACCTGACCACGCCCGAGCAGTTCGAGGCGGCTGTGGACGCTTTGAAGGCCAAGGGCTGCGATCAGTTCGTTTTCGACGTGCGTAACAATCCCGGCGGAGATCTGGAGTCGATCAAGGCAGTGCTCAGCTTTTTCCTTGCAGAGGGCGATCTGATCGTCAGCACCAAGGATAAAAACGGCAATGAGGAATTCGATCATGTCAAGGTAGTCAAGCACGCTGATAAGGCGTATGCCGGCTGCGATGTGACTGCGGAGGATATCGGAAAATACAGCGATCTGACCTTTACCGTGATCACCAACGCCAATACGGCCAGCGCGGCTGAGCTGTTTACGGCAACCGTGCGCGATTATGAGCTTGGCACCATCGTAGGTACGACCACTTACGGAAAGGGCTGCATGCAGTCCATCTTCTCGCTGCAGTATTACGGCGTTTCCGGCGGACTCAAGCTGACCACCAGAATGTATTTCCCGGCAAGCGGCGAGAGCTACCACGATATCGGCATTACCCCCGACGTGACCGTGGAGCTGAGTGCCCAGGCACAGGAATATAATCTTTACGTTTTGCCCGAGGAGCTGGATAATCAGCTGCAGGCAGCTATCTTACAAATGAAATAAATAATTGCTATATAAGGAGAAATACCATGGCAACCAAGGAAAAAACTTTATACACCCAGGAAGGTTATGACGAGCTGGAGAAGGAACTCAAATATCTCAGAGTGACCCGCAGAGAAGAGATCAAGGAAGCAATCGCAGTCGCACGTGGCTTTGGCGACCTTTCCGAGAACTCCGAGTACGACGAGGCAAGAAACGAGCAGGCTAAGGTCGAGGCCCGCATCAAGGAGCTGGAAATGCTGCTGGAGAATGCCGAGATCATCGACGAGGCAAGCATGGATGCAGGCGTTGTCAGCCTGGGCTCTACCGTCAAGGTTTACGACGTGGAATGGGATGAGGAGCTGACCTATGAAATCGTAGGCTCCAACGAAGCAGACGCACTCAACCGCCGCATCTCTGACCAGTCTCCCATCGGCAGTGCCATGATGGGCAAGCATGCAGGCGATTCCGTCGAGGTTCAGACGCCCAACGGTATGCTGCATTTCAAGGTTCTGCACGTAGAGAGAACCAAGTAAAAAAGCTGATGAAAACGGATTTGACGCTTCATTCAAATCCGTTTTCTGAGTAAAGGAGAAGTAGCGTGAAAGTTCACGTTGTATTCCTTTATACGCAACCATTCACGCTTAAACTTCACCTAAAAATGGGTCCGGGCCCATTTTTGGAGCAAAGCTCCTCGTGAAGTTTCCATCACTATTTGAGCCGCCGAAGGCGGCTTGGAGATTGACATGAATCAAAACCAAAAGCTTGATAATACCGAAATAGTAACAGAAAATCGCGCCATCAAAAAAATAGAGAACTTTTGGTATCACAATAAGTGGACAGTCATTGTGGTCGCGTTTTTCGTTTGCGTCGCCGTGGTGTGCACCATGCAGATGTTTTCCAAGGAAAAATACGATGTTTCGGTGCTTCACGGTTCAACCGTACATATGAATCCCGAGCAAAGGGAAGCCTTTTTGTCGGCACTTGAGGGTATCTTGCCCTCGGATTACGATAAGGACGGCCAGTCTTCCGTGGGTATGGTGGACTATCAGATCTTCTCCGAGCAGGAGAGACTGGTGGAGGTGGAGACCGAGATCGACGGCGTACAGACCACGCTGACTGAGGAAATGGTTTCGGCACACTGGAACAACGACCAGAAGTCAAGCTTTTTGTCCGCAGTGCAGTCGGGGGAGTATTCGGTATGCTTTGCAAGCCCGTACGTGTACGAGCTGTTGACCAAGGATAAAAACGTGGTCAGTAAATCGTTTCGTCTGGGGGATACCGATTTTTATCGCTATAACGAGGCTGTGCAGGTGCTGCCTGCCGATACCGTGGTCTGCTTGCTGATCCAGTTTCCGATGGGTACGAGCGGTAAGGACGATATCTATGCACGCTCGGTGGCACTCTACGAGGCGATTTTAGCCTACGACGTGCAGGAATAAAAAAGAGAAGCCCTATGGGGAGATACTCCAAGCGGAGTATCTCCCCAGTTCTATTCGCCTGCGGCGAGTGATATTGCCTTTGGCAGTGTTATTCGCCTTTGGCGAGTGGTATTTGCTTCGCAAGTTTTCAGGGCGAATAGAATATCACTGAAGCCGCAAGGCTTCAATATCACTATCGCGGCAGCGATAATATCACTCCGACGCAGTCGGAATATCACTCATATAGCAAAAAGAGAGAGCTTTGCGAAATATCTTTTCGCATTACTCTCTCTTTTCTCCGCTTATTCCACACCCCCATGGGGATGTGCTTTTTATTTGAGTAAAAATTTTGTGAAAAATCATTGCTAAGGTAAAACTTTGTTCATAATACTTTCATGAAATGATGCAATGCAGGTGCTATAATATTGTCAAATACTGTCGAAGGAGGGGAGCATATGAAAAAGCTGATCAAGCTGGTCACCGGGCGATTTGTCTGGATCAGCCTGGCAATCGTGCTGCAGGTTGCCTGGACCTTTACCATTCTCTACTTTTTGAGCGCGAATTACGCTCCCGTTTCGGCCATTCTGACCCTTTTGTCGGTGCTGATGCTGATCCCGATCTTAGAGCGTCCCGCAACGCCTGAGGTCAAAATGGCATGGGCCATCCCGATTCTGATCTTTCCCGTGTTTGGCGGATTCTTGTATCTGATGTCGGGTGCTTCGCGCCCCAGGCGTAAGATGCGCCGTGCACTGGCTGAGCAAAAGAAGAAGGGAGACGTATATGCTCCCAACGGCGAGGACGCCATTGCCGATATCCGTGCCTCGTGTGAAGCGGATGCAGGCCAGTTCGTCTATCTTCAAAGTCAGGGGTATCCATGCTACCACGGGCAAAAGACCCATTTCTACAAAAGCGGTGAGCAGGCCTTCCCGGATATGCTTGCAGCCATGGAATCAGCTGAAAAATTCATATTTATCGAGTATTTCATCATCAACAAGGGCGAGATGTGGACGCCCATGCTGGAAATCTTAGAGCGAAAGGTGGCGGCGGGCGTCGAGGTCAAGATCATCTATGATGACGTCGGCAGCATGCGCGGCTTGCCGCACGCTTATGACAAGGTGTTGGAAAAGAAGGGGATCGGATGTATTCGCTTTAACCCCTACAGACCCGTGTATTCCATGATCATGAACAACCGCGATCACCGCAAATTTTTGATCGTGGACGGCAAGGTTGGCTTTACGGGCGGCATCAATATTGCGGATGAATATATCAACAAGGAAGAAAGGTTCGGTTACTGGAAGGACAACGCCGTGCGCGTCGAGGGAGACGCGGTGCGCGGTATGACGCTGTCATTTTTGCAGATGTGGAATTCCTGCCGTGCCAAGAGTGGCAAGCCAACCGTCGATCCGGCAGAGTATCTCGTTCCCATGAGAGAGCAGAGCTGCGGGCAAGGGTATGTGGTACCGTATGCCGATGCCCCTGTGGATGCGGAATATCTGGCTGAGAACGTGTATCTCAACATTATCAATCATGCAACCAAGTATTTGTATATCGCCACACCGTATCTGATCATTGATTCTCAGATGCAGACGGCACTGGTGCTGGCAGCAAAGCGCGGCGTGGACGTGCGCATCGTGCTGCCCGAGATCCCGGACAAGAAGGTTGTCAGCCAGGTCACAAAATCCCACTATGCCGTGCTGTTGGAAAACGGAATCAAGATCTATCAGTACACCCCGGGCTTTATTCACGAAAAATGCGTGCTGTGCGACGACAAAATCGCCACGGTGGGCACGGTCAATCTGGATTACCGCAGCCTGTATCTGCACTATGAGAACGGTTGTGTATTCTATGGCGGAGATATCATCGGTGAGATCCGTGCGGCTATGGACGAGAATTTCGAAGTCAGCAGACGCATAGAAAGCGTCAATAAAAAGCAGGGCTGGCTGATCTCGCGCCTGTATTATGCCGTGATCCGTCTGCTTGCACCGGTTATGTAAATGCAGAATGCAGAATGATTGCAAAAAGCCGCTCGTATGAGCGGCTTTTCTGCATGGTTGTTTGTTGTAGGGCGGGGGCTTGCTCCCGCTGTTCCGTCTATATTAAATTAAAATATACTCTCAATGACCCGATTGGCAGAGGCGGGGGAATACCGCCAGCGGTCGATATGGTGCACTTGCTCGGTGTCCACAAAATACCGGATGCCCGAATGCGCTGCCTCGCCGCGGTAAGCGTCGATCAACACCAGCTTGATCTTCATGCGCTCGGGCTGAATGCTCTTGATGTAAACGCCGGTGTAGCGGCCGATGCAGGCCTGCATGCTTGCAGCCTGAGAGCCGTCCGTGTCTGCGCGCAGCTCGGCAAGGCCTGCGAGATTGGGCGTCAGCTCTACGAAAATGCCGTATTTTTCCACGCTGCGGATAATGCCTGCCGCGGTCTGACCGGCGGAAAACAGGGCGGCGTTTTGCTCCCACGTGCCCAGCAGCTCACGCAGGGAAAGCGTGATACGACCCGACTCGGGATCCATGGCGCGCACGACGCACGAGAGCATCATGCCGGGGTTCAGACGGTCGCCGGGGTGCGCAATGCGCGAGACCGAAATGCCGTCCAGGGGCAGGAGTGCGCAGATGCCGCAGCCCACGTCGGCAAACGCGCCGAATCGCTCCAGATGCGTCACACGCACGGGAATAATATCTCCGGGAATCAGATTGCTCAGTGAATATAAGGCGCATTTGCGCTGTGCGTTTTTGCGTGAGAGCAGGGCATAGGGCTCGCCCGTGCGTGAAAGGGCGATCTGTTCGACCGTAAAGCAGACAGGCTTTCCGACGCGCGAGATGACGGCGATATCCTTGACCTGCTCTCCCTCGCGACAAAGCACCGTCTCTGTGCGGGGAATGATGCCGGTCATGCAGCCAAGATCGACGTGCAGATTCATCTCCTTATCACAAAGAATAGCGTTGGCTTCGAGGATGGTGCCGCTCCCGGCGGCGGCTTCTATGGATGCGGGGCTTGCCAGTGCCTCACGGTTCTGTGTGGTGGCAATGCGGCAGCCCTCGGGCAGATACGTAGATTGCATACTTTCTCTTCCTTTCCTTTGCATGGTTGATTCACTATATGCAAAAAGGGGATGTGACATGCAGGACGCAGAAGGGTTTTTTTATGATCACCGAAGAAGAGAAATGGCCAAAAAACGCCAAAAAAACGAGAAAACGAGAGCATTGTATATGCTAAATTAAAATTTTCAAACTTTTTTTCAAAAAGGTATTGACAAGTGGAAAAGTGCATGATATAATATGCCGGTAATGAAAACTATCACTATGTTTTGAAAGGAAAATTAACATGTCCACATTCATGCAGAAGAAAGAAGCTGTAGTTCGTAAGTGGTATGTTCTCGACGCTGCAGGCAAGCCTCTTGGCAGAACTGCCGTTGCTGCTGCTGACCTGCTCCGCGGCAAGAACGACCCTACCTACACCCCCCACGTTGACTGCGGTAACTTCGTTGTTATCATTAACGCAGATAAGGCAGTTCTGACCGGCAGAAAGCTGGAGCAGAAGTACCACTACCACCATTCCGGCTACGTCGGCGGTATGAAGGCTATTCAGTACAAGGAACTGATGGCTAAGCGCCCCGAGATGGCTATGGAGCTGGCAGTAAAGGGTATGCTCCCCCACAACACACTCGGCCGCACCGCATTTACCAGACTGAAGGTTTATGCAGGTGAAGCTCACAAGCACCAGGCTCAGAAGCCCGAAGCTTACGAGTTTTAATCGAGAGAAAGGAAGGAGATAACCAATGTATACCAGTGCAAAGCCCTATTTCTACGGAACCGGCAGAAGAAAGAAGTCCATCGCTCGCGTAAGACTGTATCCCGGTACCGGTGTTATCACCATCAATGGTCGTGACATTGACGATTACTTCGGTCTTGAGACCCTGAAGCTGATCGTAAACCAGCCCTTCGGCACCACCGAGACCATGGGCAAGTTCGATATCGTTGCTACCGTTAACGGCGGCGGCATTTCCGGCCAGGCAGGCGCAATCCGTCACGGTGTTGCTCGCGCACTCCTGAACGTTGATGCGAACTACAGACCCGCTCTCAAGGCAGCAGGTTTCCTGACCAGAGACCCTCGTATGAAGGAAAGAAAGAAGTACGGTCTGAAGGCTGCACGTCGTGCACCTCAGTTCTCCAAGAGATAATTTCGACCTTTGGTCGAAACTTGCAAAAAACGCTCAGCGCATGCTGGGCGTTTTTTGTTATCTCTTGGATGAACTGAGGTGCAACGAAATTCGCCTTCGGCGAGTGAAATATGGCTTCGCCATGTGAAATAGCTACGCTGTGAAATATTTGCTTTGCAAATGTGAAGGGCGAATTTCATTTCACATCGAACGTAGTGAGATATTTCACAATATCCGCAAGGAAATTATTTCACATTTGGCGAGAGCCGAATATTTCACTTTTGTCTGCCGTCCTATTTACTTTTGGGGATTTTCATGATATAATTACTTTGGTTAGATATCTAATCGACAAACTTGAATTTGACGAAGGAGGTTGCACTATGAAAAAGAAAATTATTATCCCTGTAATTATTGTAATTGTATTGCTACTGGTTTTGTTCTTACCTATTCCACAAGGATCATACGACGACGGCGGAACCCGCGAATACACGGCACTCACTTACAAAATCGTTAAATGGAATAAACTTGTATCTGTATACAATGAGGATGGCGATATGGAGCGTATTGACACATATACCAATACGTCTGTCTATTGGTTTCCTGATAATTATAAGTTTATTGATGAATTGTGGGAAATGGAATATCACGCTGATTGACATATTCCAATTTGTCGAGCTGAATAGGCGTTAAGCGTTGGTGTGATCTTGGTGCAATTTTGGTGCAATACTTTCTGCGATGATACTCACGATATTCACGATATCGCACGAAATCACACGTTAAAGCTACGATATCACACGATATTTTACGATATTCACGATATCAAACAGTGTTCTTAAAACTCCAAGAGATAATCTGTTTTATCTCATATACAAAAGGCTCTGCTATGCAGGGCTTTTTTTGTTTTATCTTTACCCGGATAATCGCAAAGGATTTTGGAAATCGCACCCCGAGTGTCATCCTGAGCGAGGGAGAGGTTGCGATGCAACCGAACCGAGTCGAAGTTTTGCGGGTCGAGGATGCGCATTTTGAAACTTGTTGCAAAAAAAGCGCATCGCAGCAAGCAAAACCGCAAGCCATGACACCGGGGACTGTCCTCTGTGACGTGTCCGCGGGACATGTTACTGAGGGACTGTACCCTGTGTCGTGGCGGCGCGGGATCTGCGCAGGCTTCTGACACACCACCTGCACAAAGAACATTTTGCAGGGGACGGCGTCCTCGACTGTCCACAAAAAAAGCAACAAAGGCCAAGCAGACTTTGAGAAAACCCATTGCAGATCCCTTCCTCGTCTGTGCTTTACACAAACGAGGAAGGTTTTGGATCGGCTCGCGGCACTCGTGCCACTCCCTCACCAAAACTTCGACTTCGTCATTTCACCGCATCGCGGTGAAATTCCTGCGCTCAGGATGACACTCGAGGCGAGCGAATTCATTAAATAAACACCTTCCTATTTACTTTTTGCCGTTTTTATGGTATAATGCAACTGTGAAATAACCATGAAATTGACTGGGGGCGGAACTATGGGATTGTTGGATCGGTTGAAAAAAAGCCAATCCGATAAAGAAAGCTATGATGCAAATTTGCAGCAGGCGCTGACTTTGTCAAAAGCAGGGAAGCACACCGAGGCATATCCGATATTTGAAGATCTGTATCAAAAAGACAACAATGCGACCAATACCTTCAATTTGTTTCAATGTGCGGTGTATTGCGATAAAACCGAGGTTGAAGGGGAATTGTATGAAAAGCTGAAGTGTTATTCTCCGGACGTGAAAAAAGAGCCGATGGAATTGAGCGGTTGCTTTGTCAGATATTGGTATGCCTGTATTCTTTGCGAGGTGGGCAGAGGTTGCGAAGCGGTTGCAATCGTTGACTATCTGATCGACGTGATCTCTCATTATAAAATTACCGATCCCACTTTCTTGTACGTAAGAGGAATCCCTTCGGCGCAGATGGTGTATGATCTGATCAGGAAAACGTTTGCGGATGATCAAATGCAATGCAATGCATATAAAAAGAAGCTTGTGTCGCTGTTGGATCGTAACACGAAATTGCACGATTTTAAGGAGAAAGGTCAATGAAATACCAGCTTCATGATTTCAAGATCGATGCCATCATTTTTGAGAATGATGAGATTATATTTTCATTTCCGGATGGGTTTTATGCCGAGGATGACAATGGAAACGAAATTGTCCCACTCAGGCACAAGCTTGCATTCAAGATCCAACGAACCGATCCGGATGAAGCATTGGAATCCTTTTTCTTTATCAGACAAGCCAACCGTCGCTTGAACGGATGGAAGGATATCTCATTCAAGCGGTTTGCTTCATATTTCAAAAAGGGGCCTATGATCATATACGATGAATATGACAGTAAGCTGACAAACTGGAAAATGATCCAGCTGAATGCAAACACAAAGCGGTCAAATATCGAGCTGTTCATCACGGACATCATTGATATCGCCTGCTACGAATGAAATGCGTGACTTTGGAGGTATAATTTGCAAAATATGATCAGAAATATACAGGAGCGTGACAGGGAAGAGGTACTGTCCATGATGCGCACGTTTTACGCGTCCGACGCGGTGTGGAGTAACGGCTCGGACGAGATTTTTGCAGCTGACGTGGACGCGTGTCTGTCGGACTCGCCTTATCTGGAGGGCTACGTGTTCGAGGACGACGGGGTCTTGCAGGGATACGCCATGGTGGCAAAGAGCTTTTCGACCGAATTCGGCAAGCCCTGCATGTGGCTGGAAGACATTTACGTCGCGCCCGAATTCCGCGACCGCGGCATCGGCAGCGCGTTTATGTCGTATATCCAAAACAAATACACGGATGCGATCTTCCGCTTGGAGGTTGAGCCCGAGAACGAAAGAGCCGTGCACGTATACGAAAAATGCGGCTTTGTCGTGATTCCTTATATGGAAATGAAGAAATAAGTCACTCCACCGATGGTTGAGTACCCCACATTCAACCGTCGGTGTGTTGATTTTGACCTTGAAAGCGTATAAACTGTGACCGAAAGGAGGACGCAACATGGATCAAATCAAGATCGGCAAGTTCATTGCCGAATGCAGAAAGAACAAGAATATGACGCAGGCACAGCTGGCAGAAAAGGTCGGCGTGACCGATCGCGCTGTGTCCAAATGGGAAAACGGCCGATCCATGCCGGATACCTCGATCATGTTAGAGCTTTGCGGTGAGCTCGGGATCACCGTCAACGATTTACTTTGTGGGGAGAGAATTGTTATGGAAAACAATCAACAGAAAAACGAAGAGCTTTTGCTGGATATGGCAAAGGAATTGGAACAGAAAAACAAAACTATTTGGAATGCAATGTGGACGATCATGACGGTGAGTATCGTTGGATTGATCGGCGGTCTTGCGATCATCGCGTTTTTTGTGCCTGAGGGTCCTTGGATGCTCGTTGCAATACTTGCACTCTGCGTGATCTTCCTGATACCGTGCTTCTACGCATTAAAGCTCGAGGTCAGTGTAGGTGCTTATAAGTGCAAAAATTGCGGTTACGAGATCGTGCCTACCTATATGCAGGCACTTAATGCGATGCACAGAGGAACGACTCGATACTTGAAGTGCCCCAAATGCAACAAACGCACCTGGTGCAAAAAAGTCTTAAAGAAATGAATTCCTTTTACAGCACCCGTCCATGGGGCTGCGGAATAAGCGGGATGAGAATAAAAAATGGGCTGCTTCATTTGAGGCAGCCCTGTTTTCAAACAAAAAATATAGAGTTGCTGCAGGTGCTGCCAAACGCAGTTCGCCCCTACGGAAATTCATATAGAGGGTTTACGATAACGAAACCCAAAACAAAAACACTCGTAGGGGCGAGAATTTCGGCAAAGCCGAAATATGCGTTCGCCAGCGCCTGCCACAACTATTTAAAACAAACAATAAGGACTGCATCCGTGTGATACAGTCCTTGTTTTGCGCGGATTTCACCGCTAATTTTGCAGCCCCATGCGGGTGCTGCTTTTGACCTTTTCGCAATATTCACAAAAAGTTTACAATACTCGCCTGTGCGTTTTCACCTTGCAACGACATGCACAAAAGCGGCAGTGCGAAGGCACAAAAAGGGCGTCTTTCCACCAAAAATTGATGAATTTTTCACAAACCTATAGACTTTTGTGAATTTGTATGATATAATAGGATGGTTATATTATAAAGTAATCACAGGAGGATTTACTAACCATGAAAAAGAAATTGACTACGGTTGAATTTCGTGGCACTCCGGAGCAGGAAGCTCAGTTGCTTGAAGTGATCAAGAAGTATGAGGGCGTACCCGGTGCAACCATGCCCATCATGCAGGAGGCTCAGGCAATCTACGGCTATCTGCCCTACGAGGTGCAGAAGATCATCGCAGAGAAGACCGGCACGCCCATTGAGAAGATCTACGGCATTGCTACCTTCTATGCACAGTTCAAGCTCAATCCCGACGGCGACATCGCAGTTGCAGTTTGCCTGGGTACCGCTTGCTACGTTAAGGGATCGGGCGACATTATCAACAAGTTCTCCGATCTGCTCGGTGTACCCGTTGGCAGCACCTCTCCCGACGGCAAGTACTCCCTGGAAGCAACCAGATGCATCGGTGCTTGCGGTCTTGCTCCCGTTCTGACCGTGAACGGCGAGGTTTACGGCAGACTGACTGTTGCTGACGTTCCCGAAATCATCAAGAAGTACGTAGACTAATTCACCAAATCCGCGGAAGCATCCGCTAAAAATTGGAGATCACAAATATGAAGATCAGCGAAATCGGTAAACTTTTGGACGCACAGCTGCTTTGCGGTGAGGAGCACCTTGAGAGCGAGGTCATCTCCGCCTGCTGCAGCGACATGATGAGCGATGTGCTCGCTTACGTCAAGGACCAAGGTGTACTTATCACGGGACTTATCAATTCGCAGGTGATACGCACTGCCAATATGATGGACATGATCTGCATTGTTTTCGTCAGAGGGAAAAAGCCGACCGAGGAGATGGTGGAGCTCGCAGAGGAGTGCGGCATTGCCGTGATGTGCAGCGATAAGCGCGCATTTGAGGCAAGCGGCATCCTGTATGCGGCAGGACTGTCTCACAGTGCCGGGGGTCAATGATGTCTGACGTTGTAAAGTTTCATTTTGACGTGGACGGCTCGGACTTTTCGTCCGCCGGTGCTGCGTCGGTTTCGGTCAAGAAAAAGCTGCGCCAGCTTGGGTATTCGCCCGAGGTGATCAGACGCGTGTCGATCGCCATGTACGAGGGGGAGATCAATATGGTCATTCACGCAAACGGCGGCACTGCCGACGTGGAAGCGTCCGATGATAAGATCGTGATCATCCTTGCGGACAAGGGTCCGGGTATTCCGGACGTGGAGCTTGCCATGCAGGCAGGCTATTCCACGGCGAAGGATCATATCCGCAATCTCGGCTTCGGTGCGGGCATGGGACTGCCGAACATGATCAAATATACGGACGATCTGCGTATCGATACCGTAGTAGGAGAGGGAACCACCATTACCATGACGGTTCTGCTCTGAGAAAACCATCAAATGATGCGAGGTGTGTATGATACGAGAGTACGAGCACTCGGTATCACTTGATATCGAAAAATGCAAGGGCTGTACCGCGTGTCTGAAGCGTTGCCCGACCGAGGCCATCCGTATCCGGAACGGCCATGCGGTCATCAATTCGGTGAGATGCATCGATTGCGGTGAATGCATACGCGTCTGTCCTTACAAGGCCAAAAAGGCCATTCACGATTCCTTGTCTGTTCTGAAGGATTATAAGTATACGGTCGCGCTTCCCGCGCCGTCGCTCTACGGACAGTTTGACAATCTCGATAACATCGGCTATATCATCCGCGGTCTTTTGGACCTTGGATTTGACGATGTGTACGAGGTTGCGTGCGCTGCAGAGCTGGTCAGTGCCTATACGCGTAAGTACATCAACAGAGAGGACGTCAAAAAGCCCGTGATCAGCTCGGCTTGCCCGACGATTACGCGCTTGATCAGTACCAATTATCCTTATTTGTGTGAGAATATCATGCCCATTCTGCCGCCCATCGATATTGCAGCCATGCTCGCAAGGGAAAAGGCTATGGCAGAGCATCCGGAGCTTTCGGATGAGGATATCGGCATTATCTTTATCTCACCCTGTCCCGCCAAGGTCAGTTACGTCAAGAACAACTTTGCGGGAGAGCGCAATTACGTGTCCGCGACCGTTTCGGTCAGTGATATCTACTTTGCGCTGCTTGACAAAATGAACAAGTATAAGGAGGAGCCCTATGAGGTCACCGAGGCCGGTATCATCGGTATCGGCTGGGCGTCCACGGGCGGAGAATCCACCGCGATCTTAAACGACCGTTACTTAGCGGCCGATGGGATCGAGAATTGCATCCGCGTGCTTGACCGCATTGACAGCGCGGATATCACCACACTTGATTTTGTTGAGCTCAACGCTTGCAGCGGCGGCTGCGTGGGCGGTGCGATGACAGTGGCAAACCCCTATATTGCACAGGCCAGACTGCAGTCACTCAAGCGTTATCTGCCCGTTTCTCCCAACAGACCCGCAAGCGATTGGATCCCCGATAAGTATTTCCATGAAAAAGAGATCGAGTACAATCCTTACGGACTGCTTTCCGAGGACAGACGCACGGCCATGCGTATGATGAGTGACATCGAGTGCATTGGCAAGGCGTTGCCCGGACTTGATTGCGGCTCGTGCGGTGCTCCCAACTGTATGGCGTTTGCCGAGGATATCGTCAAATGCGAGGCAGGTGCGGACGAATGCACGGTCATGCTCAAGCGTCTGATGAAGGAGAGAGGCATTGAAACGGAGCGTGAAGAGCTTCTTCAACGCTTTGACGCTATTATCAAAGAAAATCACCGTGACGAGGGGGTATAAGCTATGAAGGTTGCTGCGCTTTGCGAAAAACTGGGTGCGCGCGTGCTTTGCGGCACGACCGACAGAGAATTTGAGGGCGTATATACGGGCGATCTGCTCAGCCGCGCGATGAGTCGCGTACAAGCTGACAACGCCTGGGTTACCATCATGGCCAACATCAACGTCGTAGCGGTTGCCAATCTGACCGAGCCTGCAGTCATTGTGCTTGCAGAGGACGTCATCATGCAGGAGGATGCGCTGGGCGCAGCCGTGGAGAATGACCTTTGCGTCATGACCACGCCCATGTCCGCGTATGAGATCTGCTGCGCCATCAAAGAGATGGCAGGGGAGTGACCCCATGAGCCTGTATCGGTGTGATCTGCACCTGCATTCCTGCCTGTCTCCCTGTGGAGATGACGATATGACCCCGGGCAACATCGTGGGTATGTCGCTACTGAACGGATTGCAGATCGTGGCGTTGACCGATCATAATTCCACCAAGAATTGCCCGGCCTTTTTCAAGATCGCCAAGGCAAACGGCATCATACCCGTTGCGGGTATGGAGCTGACCACCGCAGAGGATATTCACGCGGTCTGCCTGTTCAGAGATTTGGAAAGTGCGATGGAATTCGGGGAATTTGTGGACAAGCGTCGCTTTAAAATCAAAAACGAGCCCGAAATATTCGGCAGACAGTGCATCACGGACGAGAACGACGAGGTGGTGGACGAGGAGGAGTACTTGCTGCTCAACGCGTCTTACCTGTCGCTTGAAGAGGCGTATGCCGAGGTGAAAAAGCGCGGCGGCGTGTGCTATCCCGCACATATTGACCGCTCCTCAAACGGCATCATCTCGATGCTGGGCGATTTTCCGCCCGATCCGCACTTTACGGCGTTTGAGCTGAACGATATCGCGTCGCTCTCGGATTGCCTTGAACGCTTTCCTGTTCTTGCGGAAAGGAATTTGACCTACGTGGCGTCGTCCGATGCGCATTATCTGACAGATATTGCCGAGGAGGGCTTTGCCGTCGAGATCGACGACGAGCCGTATTCCTCGCAGCACGTCAGAGACCGTCTGATCGATTATTTGCTTGGCAAGAGAGAAGGGAATTGATATGGACGAGCTTTCGCTTTACGTATTGGATATTACCATGAATTCGGTCAGAGCAGGCGCGTCGCTGATCTCGGTCGAGCTTGTTGAGCAGGGTGCATGGCTGGATTTTACCGTGCGTGACAACGGCTGCGGTATGACCGAGCAGCAGCTTGAAAAGCTGGCCAATCCGTTCTTTACCACAAGAAAGACCCGCAAGGTCGGACTCGGCATCCCGTTTTTGAAGATGCTTGCCGAAATGACCGGCGGATCGGTGGAGATCTCCTCGGTGCACCAGTCGCAAGGGGAGCATCACGGAACCGTGACGCACGCAAGGTTCGGCAAAGATCATATCGACTTTATCCCGCTTGGCAATATGGTGGATACCGTCAAAACACTGATCCAGGGCTCGCCCGAGATCGATTTTGAGTATCTTCATAAAACCGAGAGCGGCGAGGTCACACTTTCCACTCGCGCGCTGCGCGAGGTGCTGGGCGAGGATATCTCGCTTGGCGAGCCCGAGATCCTTGAATGGATCGGCTCGTACCTCTACGAGCAGTACGAGGGGCTCAACTGAAGTTGGTTTATAAAAAAATTTATAATTATTTCTGAAAGGATCATCACAATGAAGTCACTTGAAGAGCTGAAGGCCATCAAAGCCAAAATGCAGGACAAGGTTGTTCTGCGCAAATCCAGCGGTGACATCCGTATCGTAGTCGGCATGGCTACCTGCGGTATCGCAGCAGGTGCACGTCCCGTTCTGAATGCTTTCGTACAGGGTATCAACGAAGCAGGCTTGGGCGAGAGTGTTATCGTTACTCAGACCGGTTGTATCGGCATTTGCCAGTACGAGCCCGTCGTCGAGGTTTACACCAAGGATGCAGAGAAGGTTACTTACGTCAAGATGACCGCCGAGAAGGCAGCAGAGGTTATCGAAAAGCACATCAAGGGTGGCAAGCCCGTTGCTGAGTACACCATCAACGCAAACAAGAAGTAATCAAGGAGGATTAAAGAGTTATGATTCGTTCTCATGTACTGATTTGCGGCGGTACCGGCTGTAGCTCTTCGGGCAGCGTTAAGCTGAGCGAAAAGCTGGCAGAGGAACTCAAGGCCAAGGGTCTGGATCAGGAAATCAAGATCGTTCTGACCGGTTGCTTCGGTCTTTGCGCTCTCGGTCCGATCATGATCGTATATCCCGAAGGCACCTTCTATTCCAGAGTCACGCTTGATGACATCCCCGAGATCGTTTCCGAGCATCTGGAGAAGGGTAGAATCGTGGAGCGTCTGGTTTACAACGAGACCGACGCGGCAAACGGCGAGGAGGAGCTGGAGGCAGCTTCCCTGAGCGAGACCACCTTCTACAAGAAGCAGAAGAGAGTTGCGCTGCGTAACTGCGGTGTAATCAACCCTGAAAATATTGACGAGTATATCGCTATGGACGGTTACTTCGCACTGGAGAAGGCTCTGCGCGAAATGACCCCCGACGAGGTTATCCAGACTGTTCTGGATTCCGGCCTGCGCGGACGTGGCGGCGGCGGATTCCCCACCGGTCTTAAGTGGAAGTTCGCTTCGGGCAACCGTGGCCAGGTCAAGAAGTACGTTGCATGTAACGCGGACGAGGGTGACCCCGGCGCATTCATGGACCGTTCCATCCTGGAGGGCGACCCCCACGCAGTCATCGAGGCTATGGCAATCGCTGCTTACGCAATCGGCGCTGACGAGGGCTACGTTTACGTTCGTGCTGAGTACCCCATCGCAGTCAACCGTCTGCAGATCGCGATCGACCAGGCAAGAGAATACGGCCTGCTTGGCGAGAACATCTTCGGCACCGGCTTCAACTTCGATATGAAGATCCGTCTTGGCGCAGGCGCATTCGTTTGCGGCGAGGAAACCGCTCTGATGACCTCTATCGAGGGTAACCGCGGTGAGCCCAGTCCCCGTCCTCCTTTCCCGGCAGTCAAGGGTCTGTTTGACCAGCCTACCGTACTGAACAACGTAGAGACCTACGCAAACATTCCTCAGATCATTCTCAACGGTGTAGATTGGTTCACCAGCATGGGTACCGAGAAGTCCAAGGGTACCAAGGTATTCGCACTGGGCGGCAAGATCATGAACACCGGTCTGGTGGAGATCCCCATGGGTACCACCCTGCGCCATGTTATCGAGGATATCGGCGGCGGTATCCCCAATGGCAAGAAGTTCAAGGCAGCGCAGACCGGCGGTCCTTCCGGCGGCTGTATCCCTGCTTCCCTCATCGACACCCCCATCGATTACGACAACCTGCTGGCCATCGGTTCCATGATGGGTTCGGGCGGTCTGATCGTTATGGACGAAGACAACTGTATGGTGGACATCGCCA
>JAZNZB010000084.1:0-17553 GCA_045594705.1 Eubacteriales bacterium | reverse complement strand
ACTATTCAAGTTGTTTCTTTTATGACACAACCCGATGCGGGCAACTTACATAAGCCGTCCCCACAGGGGAATTATCTGCAAGCAGATTGGGACCCCGTAGCGTATGCGTACGGGGAGGAAGGGGCGGACTGATGAATTTGGACAACTGATATTTGGAGGATAAACAAAGGACCAAGTCTTTACGTTGACTTGACCCTTTGCTAATAATTCGCTTATTTCTCGGCTTCATTTATTTACTGATTCGGCACCAGCTTGATCAATTCTGCCAGCGAAATGGCTTCGGTAGCGGTTTCGAACATGCCCTGCAGGGTATAGGCGTATGCCCCCTCGCGCCAGACTACCATGTAATACTTCACACCGTCAGCCACCTCTTCGACGACGATGGCCTCGTTCCCATGGACCTCTGCGTACATCAGAACGTTACCCTGTGTATCAATGAACGAATGTGTTGCATCCGCAAGATACAGCAATATCATAAAGCCCCAGCGGCCGTCTGAGAGATTGTAGTTGGCTAAATATTGGGAAGAAACGGCGACTTCGTCTGCAAACACATATTTTTCGGGCAGCGGATCAAAGACCGGCTTGTACTCGATCTTTGGTGCAGGCGGCATGTCCGTGGTCTGCTCCTGCGAGGTCTGTGCTTGTTCTGTCTCGGTCACTTCGTCGGTCTCGGGAGCGTCGGTTTTCTCGGCACTCTCAAAGTGGACTTCTGAATAATCACCGCGGTCGGTCATCACGATCTTCCAAAAGTACTCGCGCACGTCGGGGATGCAGGCGCAGGCAGAAAGCGCAAGCAGAGCAGCCGCAAGAGCAATCGCCACGGCGATCTTGACCGATGTGTGCTTGTTTTGTCGGATTCTGCGCAAGATCCGTTTGGCAAGAGCAGGACGCAGCACGACCTCGCTTGTGTCGGTCGCCAAAAAGGCTGCAGCCTCATCCTGCACGCTGCCTGCAGACGAAAGGGAGATCAGCAGATCGATCTTTTCGCGTTGGTTTTTCTGCGTACTCACGGCTCTGCCTCCTCAAGCTCGATGCCTTCGGCAACCTGTACGACCTCGGTGACAGAATCAAAGATGCCGGTGATGCTGAAGTTATACGTTCCGTCTGTCCAGACCAAGTAGTAAAAGGTCCTTCCCGCGTAGGGCTCTTCCAGCAAAAGCGCTTGATTTCCCTTGATCATGACCGTGATCTGCGTGCTGTGCTCATTGTCTACGAGGATTTCATTCGTCTTTGCATCGAATTGCGAAACGGTCATGCCCCATTCGCCCTCGGACGTATAATAATTTATGTGGTATTGCCCCAGCATCAGCGTTTCATCGTCTCCCTTGACCAAACCATCCGGCACAACGCTCAACTGCATTTTCTGCTTGATGTGGGTCATTTCATCCACGTTTGGCTCAATCGCGGTCTGCTGCTCAGTGTCGCTCTTTTCCTCGGTTTGAAATTCTACCTTGGCATGATCTCCGCGATCGACCGTGGTGATCTTCCAGAAATATTCCCGCACCTCGGGAATGCAGGCACATGCAGAGAGCGCAAGCAACACGGCCGCCAAGGCAGAGATCAGGACCGCCTTGAGCACGGTGTGCTTTTTGCCCTTCAGGATGCGCATGATCCTTTTGTGTAAGGCAGGGCGCACCTCAATATTGCTTGTATCGGTTGCAAGGAACGCCTCGGCCTCGTCCTGCACGCTCCCGGACGAGGAAAGAGAGAGCAGGGCATCGATCTTACTTGTTGCTAAGTCTTGCATAGCCTTCCTCTCCGATCAGCTCCTTGAGCTTTTTCTTTGCGCGGAATACGCGGCCGTTGACCGTGTTTGCATCCACGCCCAGCACCTCGGCGATCTCAATATTCTTTTTGTGATAGTAGTATTTGAGCAGAATGACGTCCTTGTAAGGTTCGTCGAGCATATTGATGGCGCGACGTACGATCTCCACTGTTTCGTCGTTGACGATCAGCTGCGCAATATCCTCGCTCTCAGCCGCTGCACTGATGACGTTGTCCAAATCACCGTCATTACCGAAAAGCTCGTTGCGCTTTTTGTTGCGACGGTACATGTTGATAGCCACGTTGCGCGTGTAAATGCTGACAAGCGCAATAGTATCGGGGCTTTTGGGCTCGGAAAAATTCTCTGCGTTTTTGGAAATGCGCAAAAACGCCTCCTGTACTGCGTCCTCCGCATCCTGCATATTGCCCAAAATGCCAAACGCCTTGGCCAGCATGATTTTGCCGTATAAGTTCCAGATCTGTTCGACATCGGACCGTTGTTTCTCATCATCTATGCTCATCAGAATCATTGATATCATGATCGAAAGTATCTCCTTGTCGGGGGTAGTTGATACCCATTATAGCACGAGAAAATCGGATTTTCAAGTCAAAAAAGCCGACTTTTTGCGCATGGGAAAATTTTGTCTGAAAACAGAAAATATTTTCGAAAACCGTGAAATTTTTCTCTTGTTAGTTTGTTATATATAATAGCGGTCAGTGTACCTGTACTGCAATATTGACAAAAATTACCGACTGTGGTAAAATGTTTCCAAACAAGGAGAGACCTGCACTATGGCTACCGATCAAAGAACCGAACTCACGCTTGACTTTGTGACCGACCGCATGAAAAAGGATATCAAAAGGATTGCGATCGGCATGTTAGGCCCTTACGTGATCATTTTCATTTGTTTTGCGCTATCACTCTTGATCGTGTTTGGTCTGGGTGGTGGGGATGTTTTATACGATCTCTATCTCTTGGCCGATTGGGTGCTTGTACTGCCGTTCGTCATTGCGCACGCGGTGCAGCTGATCAAAAGGATGGTCATGATCCGCTCGGGGGATTTCACGGTCTCCACGCAGGAGGTGCTGGGCATCAGCCGACGCTTTAACCTTTGGTTTTATCTGTTTTCGGTGGAAAGATTCTTTTATCCGATCTGGCTGCTTCTGATCCGCGCGACCCAGCCTGTCATGGATTTTGGCAAATATGACAACGTGTTTGTGGAGCAATCCACCGCGGATTATTCCAGAGTCGGGGATCAGATGCACCTGATCCTTTACAAGGGCAAGGTGGTCGCGGTCTATAACGCGCGCGTTTACCGCCGCATGGATGAGGAGCAGGTGCGTACACAATCGGATTATGACCATATTTGAGAGATAAGAGGAAAGAAGGGCGGTGACCGTATGACAAAGCAAGAGGTATTACAGGGTGCGCTTGCCCTGAACAAAGACGGTCAGAAATATACCGTTACGGTTGAAGGCGATACCATAATCATACAAGCAAAATATGCGGCAAATGCGACGGGTACGAGAAAGGGTACGTTTCAATGCTCCGCGCATCTGCATGACGATCATACGTACGTGGAAACACACGACTCGCATGATGGCGGCAGAAGCACGCTTGGCAAGTCGGTCAAGGTACAAAAATCCATTTCGTTTACCTTCGGAGGAAACAGCGACACGGTAGAGATAGAAAAGGAAAGCTTTGATTCCGAGCAGATGAAACGTATTTTAAGGGATTATCTGGACTCTTGCGGCTACAGGAGAACCCGAAAAGGCTTTTGGAAAAAGCTGTTCGTGAAATAAAAGCCAATCGGGTTGCGAAAATAAAAAAGCAGAAGCCTTTGCCCAACTTCTCATAAGGAAGTTGGGCAGTTTTATTCGCCTGCGTGCGAGTATATTTCGCCAAAGGCGAAATTTTTGCTTACGCAGTGGTATTCGGCTTGCGCCGAGTGGTATTCGCTACGCGAGTTTGGAGGCGAATAAAATATCACTGAAGCCGTAAGGCTTCAATATCACTATTGCGGTAGCAATAATATCACTCTTTGCGAAAGCAAAGAATATCACTAAAAAAGCAGAAAAAGAGAGAGCTTCACGGAATTTTGTAACCGCGTTACTCTCTCTTCTGTTTTTATTGCAAGTTTCGCATTTGTTTAACAAATGCACAGGACTATGCCCCATACCCCTTATAAAATTTCTCCGATAAGGACATCACCCATTTCGACTTCTGCTTTTTGTGATTCTTTGAGTCTTATTCGCTTTTCTCTGTCATTTCCGCCATCTCTGCAACATCTGCAACTTCCGCGGCTTCTGCAACCTCTGTAGCTTCTGTACTCTCTGTAGTCTTTTTCTCCCCAAGTCTTTGCCAGAACTTGAAGGTAAAGGTCCAGCCGGTTGCGGCCAGCACCACCAAGAAATAGCGCACGGCACGCGCTGCCATGTGGCCGCCGAAGATGGCGTCCAGGATCGGCTTTGTGCCTTCCTTGACCAGCATGACGATGCCAAGACCGATGACCAGCTTGAGCAGCTGCGCCCACCAGACGGCCTTGGTGTCATAATGCGTGACCTTGTCGTCCACCAGGCGGAACACAAGCACGCCAAGCACGCAGCCAAGCATGGTGTATGCGTTTTTGAGTGCGGAGTTGTAATTGCCCACGTTTTCCTCGAAAAATACGTCCTCGGGGAAGGGATAGGCGTAAAGGAAGATTAAAAATCCCACTACCGCGACAAGCATGACGCCGATCACGATGTAGATCACGTAAGGGTATTTGTCGTTGAGTCTGAGTAAGAGGTCAAAGCCCACGATCAGCACAAGAGCGATGGCCATGGAGACCAGCACGTCCTGCGGGGTATGTACGCCAAGGTACATGCGAGAGAAGGGAACCAATATCACGCCCGCAATGCACAGGATCTTGACCCAAAGCTGCTTGGACGACGTGCCCAACGCGCCCAGCATGCCAACGCTGTTTTGCGTGTGACCGCTCGGGAAGGAATAGCCGCCTGCGCCCTCGCGCGCGGATTCCACAATGGTGAAATTCGGGTCCTTGACCCACGGACGGGGCACGCGGAACACCATTTTGAGAAACTGATTGATCACAATGCCCGAAAAGCTGACCAGCAGCACAAGATAGCCGTCGCGCTTGTTGCAGCACCAGATCAGAAACAGACCAAGCGCGAGAAAAAAGGTTTCCTCGCCCACAAACGTGATGGCCTGCACAATAAAATCAAATACGGGATTGCGGATGCCTTCCAAAAAATACAGAACTTCCATACAAAGCCCCTCTCTTCGTTGATGAAATCAGTATAGCATAAAAGGGAAGGAGTGTCAAGCAAAAAAGCACAGAAGGGAAGAGTCGTGCATTCACAAGATTGACAAAATCAAGGAAAAATGATATACTGTTTTACAGAAAATCGTATTTCGAGAGTTTTGGCAAATTTCGCGCGTGTTGCGGGAGCAAGCCCCCGCCCTACGTTCCAAAAGCATCAAATTTTACCAAAGCGTTCGGGGATGCGTCTTGGCGGGGACGGAGCATGGTTACGCCGCGACACAACCGAACACGAAACGAAACCCGATCATGCGGTGTAACAAGGGTCTGTCCCCCCGTTACGCGAAACGCGCAAAATTCCTTATAGTATAAGTAAAAACGATGTAACAGAGAACCGTCCCCTGTTACAACATGGACCAAATTTCCATCCATGGTTTTAGGAGAAATAATATATGACAAACAAGAAATTCATTTTAGATAGTTTGATTGATGATGATGAGGCATTTACGCAAATATTAGAGTATTTTGCGTTAGCTGCTGAAATAAAAATCTCTCCATTAGAATTAAAAAAAATGTTAAATGAAATGGTAGAAGAAGGGTATATTTTCATTAATTACAGTTGGAAAACAGAACGTGATGAATATCCTTATTCATTGACTGAAAAAGGAAGAACAGCTTGGAACAATCTTCAAAAATAATTTAAAATGTAACAGGGGATGCGTCTTGGCGGGGACATTACTCAATTCCGTTGAAGAATTTGATTAATAATTAACCATGGGAAAAGAATATGATGATGAAAGAAAAATTGATCAAGAAGTTTCCTTTAACCAAAAAAGTAGATTGCGAAATTGAATGCTACGAAGCCCAAAAAAGAAGATACGTCATTTTTCTTGATAAAAAGGTATGCAAGGAGAATATTGAGAAGCAGCTGTACGAGTTGGAAGCAATGACAAAGAACGGCTTTCATCCAAAAAAATCCTTGATCATTGTGGGCTATACCGATGATGAGTTTGCCAAAGAGGATTTGCTGTACTTTAATGGCATAAATACCTTTGCGGTCTACTATTTGATGAATGTCAACACGGGTGAGATTTACTTTCATAATCAAAGAGTATTTTGGTTCAGTGTTGATTGGAAAAAGATTATTGACAGATTTAATGAGATCCTGAAAGAATAGGCGGTTATATTCCGAAATGATGTAACAGAGAACCGTCCCCTGTTACACTTTAATTACTTTCTACTTTAAAGAAAGGAGGATGGCTGTGTTTTTTCGAAAAAGAAAGTCCACATTAACTAAGATATTAGACGATTACGATTCATTATTTGAAACATGGGAAAAGGAGTTTTTTCATGATGGTTCGGTAGATGAAATATCATATGTAAAAAACAACATAAAGATTGTCTTTCAAGAAGATTTGAGGGAGCATATCACAAATCTATACATGATAGATTTTCAAAAACAAATTGGGAAAATTCATTATAGAGATATTATGTTAGATAATGGACTGACTGGTGTTGATAAACTTAAAAACGCTTTATCGTTATTGAAAAACAATGCTGAAAAACAAGAAATAGAAATATATATTGAATTTTTACAAACAAACAACATCATATAGCATTTTCGTCCCCCCCGTTCCGCATTTGGAACGGGGGGCTTGCCTTATATGATATAACTTGACAAAACCTTTGTTTATCAGTATGTAACAGGGGACGGTTCTCTGTTACAGAATAACCTGTTACACTCTAAAATTGTTTGGTATTGCAAGTTTTTGGGGAATGACAAATACTTGCTTTTATGAAACTTGATTAAACAAAATACTCATCACGCTTTGCAACAGAGACAAATGGTGTTTTGCTTCTTCGTCAAAATCGGATATAGAAATATTGGCAAGGAATGAAGAATACGCAACTCTTTCTTCGTCAATGTTAATCCCTTGATTTTGATTTTTCAACAGAAAAGGACATATATCAAAGTTAATATGTTCGATATACAAAATATTAAAAGTATTATCAGTTTTATATATGGCGGGAATTTTTAGGCTATAAAATTCTTGTATAATTGCCTTTTCTATTTTTGTAAGCATTTCGTCTACTCCTTATTTGAGAATGTACCAAAATGATCTAATCAAACCATTGAGAATTATATATGCCACCAGGGGCACCTGTTGTTAATGTAACAGGGGACGTGTAACAGGGGACGGTTCTCTGTTACATCATTTCAAGAGTTCAAGAGATTTCGCGCGCGTAACAGGTGGACGGAACCAAGTTACATTGCCGCGGCCTTGGGCCTTTGCAACGTAACGTGGACCCGTCCCCGCAGTTACACGCTGGGTTGTCCGTTCGGGGATGCGTCTTGGCGGGGACGGAGCATGGTTAGCCGCGACACAACCGAACACGAAACGAAACCCAATCATGCGGTGTAACAAGGGCCTGTCCCCCTGTTACGTGAAACGCGCAAAATTCCTTATAGTATAAGTAAAAACGATGTAACAGAGAACCGTCCCCTGTTACACGCGCGCGACTCCTTGACCTTGGTAATGCACCTGTTGTAATTATACCGACAAACAAAATTTTTGTCAAGTTATATCAACCAAAACAAGCCCCTCTCGTTCCGCATGCGGAACGGGAGGGGTGATGAACATAGCAGGAGCCCTCGGTTATTCTATCAAGAACTTAGCAGTTTTCATTCCATAATAGTCTTGTCTTTTTGAAGGGTTATAGGTTTTAATCAGAGCATCACAAAGATTTTTGTCTAAAACACTAACCAAGCAATGAAAATCTTCTAAAGTTATAGAATACTGATCAGACACATAAAACTCTATATTTAAAACATTTGGATCGAAGAATATTATTTTTACAATATCATTTAAAAATGATAGCTTAGTATTCAAATGCTCATTTACTTTATTATCGAATTGCTTTTTGGGAAACGCCATAGCAAAATCATATGATTCATCAATAGAAAAAAGATCCTCGCATTCTATATGTTTTGTACTATCGGTAATGGAAAAATAATAACTATTGCAGTCTAATAATTTTAAAATCTCATCCCAGTATCCGGAGGGTTCAAAAACGATGGAAAAGGGATGTGATGCCATATATTGGGTCAAAATATCGTAAATGTTAGACGCATTTTCGTTAGTCTTTGCATTGATTACAAACATATTTCTCGCGCTCATAAGTCCTCCTTAGTAAGGTAGCACATCTCCAGTTCGACCATTCCAACGCCATTTTCCGTTATACTTCCACCATCTGAAATGGTGTACATGGAACTCCATTCCAGCGTGCGAATGCGATGAATCATATCTGGCGATGGCTTGCCCTCTTCCGTTGTAAATTGTTATGTCATTCCCTGTTTGTGTAGTTTTGGTGTATGCCCCATATGGACTGCCTTTATTTGGTGCATCTTTTGTTCCTTGAGTTTGTTTTCCCCATCCCGGCTGGGCATACTGACCAACATATCCAAACAAGTACGATGTGAAATATAGAGTGCCTTTGATTGTATCGTATGAATCCCCTGTTACAGTACTGCTAAAAAAACACATCCGGATCATTGGATATGTGAGAGGCATATTCGTTCACATATTCTGTCAAAACGGTGATATTTTCTTTTGTACAGGCAATATACCATGGTCCTGCTTTTTTTCGGTTAAACGGGTTGTGTTTGTTTTCTTTTTGTGAAGAATCTGTATATAGGACGATCCAATCCATTGAAGAACGATAGCCATAGGAAGAAGAAAACGTCACAAGGCTTTCGGTTCTTAAATCGATCAATTCGTTCCATTTGATTACTTTGATCGTTGAGAAAAATATTGAATATATCACAATCCCATGCTCGCTTATTTTTGCCCGTTGCGTCATGTATAATGCACAAAGGATGAAAAATGCCGAAAAGAAAAACAGTAAAGCAGAAAACACTGCCATGATCCATAAAGGATCACGGGAGCTGTCAAAAATAGCAATCACAATAACGAATGTCGACAAGGTTAAGAAAACCAAAAACCAAGCGCTCAACATAACCGAGGCATGATATACCTTTAAGATGTTTTTCTTCATGTATGTTTACCTTTCATTGATTTTTAAGGTAAGGATAATCGTTTCTCTGTTGCATCATTATAGCATAATAGTTGGAGCTTTGTCAAGAAAAGGCTCCGCACGCCTATTTCATCCTCTGAACCGTTTTTTTGCAGATCCCAATTTTCATGATTTTGAACGCGTCGGACGCGGTGAATTTGTCTGACTGTGCGAAAGCAGACAATTCCTTGACGCATAACAAAAATTGTGTTATAATAAATTCGTACGGTACACACGCGCGCCTCAAAAGCCGACTGAACTTTCGCGCGTAACAGTTAATAAGGAGATATCCGAATGAAAAAAGAATTAAAATTCTACACCGCTTTGCCGTTGTATATCATGACTATTTGCTTATTATGGATACCATCTCTATGCATGATTTACGCCTGTGTGATTTCTTATGATGCTTCAGATTTTGCGTGGTGGTTATTGGTAATTCTCCTATATGGTGGATCAATTTTTTTGTCTGTCGGGCTTTATCCGAGACTCATGTCTAAAATACACTTAGATGAAACAGGCATCAGAAAAACGGTTTTCAGAAAAAGTAAAGCCAGATTTATCAAATGGGAAGACGTTCGCGACGTGCAAGTATTGACCCGCCCAAACGGATATGCCTACCTTCTTGTTTCTGATCGTAAAATAGAATGCAAAAGCTTTGAAGAAGTGCTGAAAGAGAAAAATATCATCTATTTTACGTACAATGAAAAGGCCTTAGAATTTTTACATGATCAGCTTCCGGATATCGTCCTGAAACTGTAGCCGCTTTTCTGTTACAACTCAATTCCAAGCCCCAAGATGAGCATCTGCTCGTCTTGGGGCATTTTTTGTGAAAACCTTATCACTTAAAATAGCATAACTCTTGACATTCGGGCAGGGAAAAGTTATAATAAACTTATAGAAAATTATGGAGGTATTTACCATGAGAAAATTTCCGATCGGCGTCATCGTCGAGTCCTTCAGAACCGATACCGCTACCGCTATCAAGACCGCGGCCGAGATGGGCGTGCAGGGCCTGCAGATGTACTGCACCTACGGTGAGCACGCGCCTGAAAATATGAGCAAGCAGCAAAGACGCGAGCTGCTTGATATGGTCAAGTCCTACGGTCTTTGCTTCTCCGCCATCTGCGGTGACCTTGGCATGGGCTTTGGCAACCCCGAAAAGAACCCCGAGTGCATTGAAAAGTCCAAGCGTATCTTAGAGCTTGCAAAGGAGCTGGAGACCGATATCGTCACCACGCACATCGGTGTCGTTCCCGAGGATCCGAACCACCCCAGATATGCCATTATGCAGGCCGCTTGCTCCGAGCTTGCGGCGTTTGCTGACAGCATGGGCTCTCATTTTGCCATTGAGACAGGTCCCGAAACCAGTGCCGTGCTCAAGAAGTTCCTGGACTCTCTGGGCTCTCGCGGCGTAGCCGTCAACCTTGACCCCGCTAACCTTGTCATGGTATCTGCCGACGATCCCGTCGAGGCAGTGCACAACCTCAAGGATTATATCGTACATACCCACGCCAAGGACGGCGTTATGCTGCACCGCGGCAATCCCGAGTACATTTACGGTGTCGTGCATCCCGTTCCTCAGGAGTTCCAGGGCATTCAGTATTTTGCAGAAGTACCGCTCGGCACGGGTGGCGTACACTTTGAGACCTACCTGCAGGCGCTGGACGACATTGGCTATAAGGGCTTCTTGACCATTGAGCGCGAGTGCGGTGACAACCCCAGAGGTGACATTCAGACTGCGATCGACCACCTGACCGGTATCATGGGCAAATAAGGTGAGCATATGAAGATTTCCGTCAGCTCGTATTCCTACTACCAGGCCATTCGCGACGGCCGTCTGACACTGGAGCAGACCATTGACAAGGCGCACGAAATGGGCTTTGATGCCATTGAGTTTTTGGATATGCCGGGGGAGACCCAGGCAGACCGTCTTGCGTTTGCAAAGCAGCTCAAGGAGAGAGCCGATGCGCTTGGTATGACCATCAACGCATATACCATCGGAGCAAATTTGTATCACGACACCGCTGCTGCCAATCAGGCAGAGGTGGATCGCATGAAGGCGCAGGTGGACGTTGCCGTCGCGCTTGGCTGCTCGGTCATGCGCCACGACGTTTGCTATGCCGTGACCAAGCAGGGCAACGGCCGCAGCTTTGGACTCATGCTGCCCACCATTGCGGATAACGCACGCAAGATCACCGAGTACGGTGCCGAGTGCGGCATAATCACCTGTACCGAAAACCACGGCTATATTGCGCAGGATTCCTATCGCGTTGAGCAGCTGTTCAACGCGGTGGCACACGATAACTACGGCCTTCTCGTGGACGTTGGCAACTTTGTCTGCGCGGACGAGGACAACGTGACCGCGGTCTCCCGCGTCGCGCCCTATGCCGTACACGTGCACGCCAAGGATATGTATAAGTCCTGCGAGCCCAAGCCGGGTTACGGCAGAACGCGCGCATGCAATTATTTTGCAGGTGCTGCGGTCGGCGAGGGCGATTGCAACGTGGGCAAGTGCATTGAGATTATCAAGAACACAGGCTATAACGGCTATTATTCCATCGAGTACGAGGGCGCAGAGGATTGCTTTGCCGCCATTGCAAGAGGATACGAAAACCTCAAGCGTTTTCTGGCCTGATCCATGAGCAGATTTATCATTGACCACGACCTGCACCTGCATTCGCAGCTCTCGCTGTGTTCAAATGATCCGCAGCAGACGGCCGATGCACTGCTTGCTTACGGCGAGCGCGAGGGGCTTTCGCATATCTGCGTGACTGATCATTACTGGGACGAGAACGTGTCCGGTGCGAGCGGTTGGTATGCAGCGCAGAATTTTGCACACGTGCAAGGGATCCTGCCGCTGCCAAAATCCGAAAAATGTGCGTTTCATTTCGGCTGTGAGATCGATATGGACAGGTTTTTGACACTTGGCATCTCGGATAAGACGATGGATGCGTTTGAGTTTATCATCGTGCCCACAAGCCATTTGCACATGTCCGGTTTTACCATTGCGCCCGAGGATATTTCGGTTGCGCGCAGGGCAGAGCTGTATATGCAGCGCAATCACGCGCTTTTGGATATGGATCTTCCGTTTGAGAAGATGGGTCTTGCGCACTTTACCTGCAGCCTGATGGCAAAGAATTGCGAGGGCAGCCGCGACGATATTCTCAACGCGATCTCGGATGCAGACTTCGCCGAGTTGTTTGCCCGCGTGGCAAGATCGGGCATGGGTGTGGAGCTGAATGTGTCCTTGACCGATCCGCAGAGCGCGGACACCATGCGACCCTATCACATTGCAAAAGAGCAGGGATGTAAATTCTATCTCGGCTCGGATGCGCACCATCCCGCAGGTCTTGACACCGCACGTGCACGCTTTGAGGGTGTGATCGACGCGCTGGAGCTTTGCGAGGAGGATAAATTCAAGTCGTTTGGTTGATTTCATAGGAATTTCAAAGGAAAAACGCCACCGTACGCGGTGGCGTTTTTTTATCAAAAAAAACGAATAAAAACGATCAAAAAATGATGCGATCCTCTTGACAAACACAATACTTCGTGATATGATGTATTACGTGAAAGGGGGTATTGCATGGATATTCAACTCAAACGCGGCATGCTGGACGTTTGCGTCCTGGCAGCCATCAAAGACGGAGAGTCCTACGGCTACAAGATCATCAAAGACATGTCGCCGTATATCACGCTTTCGGAATCCACGCTTTATACCATTCTCAAAAGATTGGAAGGCGCGCAAATGCTGACCGTCCGCTCGGCAGAGCACGGCGGAAGGCTGCGCAAATATTATCAGATCACCGACAAGGGCAGGGCGCGCATTGAGGAATTCAAGAGCGAGTGGCGTGAGGTCATGCTCATGTATCAATTTGTAACCAAGGAGGATAACATGTATGACTAAACAGGAATTTTTGGAGCAGCTGCAAAACGGCCTTGGTGCGCTGACCGAGTCGGACGCAAGTGAGCGGCTGAATTTTTACAGCGAAATGATAGACGACCGCATGGAGGAAGGACTTTCCGAGCAGGAGGCCGTTGCACAGATCGGTGACGTGAATGAGATCATTGCAAGCATTCTTGCCGAGATCCCGCAAAGAGCCCCCGAGCAGATGCCTGTTAAGGCAGAAGAACCGACGCCTAAGACAGAGATGCCCCAAAAAGAGCGCAAAAAGGGCATGGAGACCTGGCAGATCGTGATGCTGATTCTGGGCGCGCCGCTTTGGATACCGCTGCTGATCGCTGCGTTTTCGGTGGTGATCGCGCTGATTGCGGTGCTTTGGAGCGTGGTTGCCACGCTTTGGGGGGCGCTGTTTGTCACGCTTGCGGCCTGTGGTATCGCTTTGACGCTGAGTGGTCTTGGCTGCATGATCGCAGGCGAGTGGCTTGTCGGCGCAGCGGTGCTTGGCGCAGGGCTTGCTTGCGCGGGTCTTGCAATATTTGCATTTTTCGGTTGTGTTTATACGACTAAGGGCGCGGCGTGGCTGACCAAAATGACCTTTGTGGGCATTGCCAAGCTGTTTACGGGAAGGAGAGAGACGGAATGAAAAAGGCTATTGTCATCAGCTTGATCGCCGCAGGCGTGCTGGTGCTTGTGGGCGCAGGTCTTTTCGCGGGCGCGATGAGCGCAGCCGACTGGGATTTCAGTGCATTGCAAACGCAAGAATATGAGCTTGTGACGCACAAGATTAACGAGGAATTTTCAGACATTTCAATCCAAACGATTGAGTCAAGCATTGAATTTCAGCCTTCCACCGACGGAACGTGCAAGGTTGAATGCATGGAAAGCGAGTACGTGACCTACAGCGTTTCGGTGCAGGAGGGCACGCTCAAAATCACAACCGGCGATACGCGTCAATGGTATCATAACATTGGTATCTTCAATACGCAGCGACAGAATATGACCGTGTATCTGCCCAAGACCGCTTATGACGCGTTGCTCATTAAAAGCAATACGGGTACGGTGACTGTCTCGTCGGAGTTTTCGTTTGCAAACGTACAGATTGGTATGAATACGGGTGCGGTGAAGTGGGAAGCGGGCGTTACGCACAGCATGAGCGTTGAGACGGATACCGGATTTGTGCGCATCAAGAACGTGAAAATGGACGGAGCGCTGTCTGTAAAAACCGATACGGGCAGAGCAGAGATCAACGGTACAGAGGCGCAAAGCATTCAGGTAGAAACCGACACGGGTAAGGCTATTGTGACCGATGCTGTTGCCAAGAGCACGTTGAACGTGAAAACCAACACGGGAAATGCAGAGCTGAAGGGGTGCCGTGCCGTGGATATTTTTGTGGACACCGACACGGGCAAGGCAAAGCTTACCGATGTTGTGGCTTCGGGAAAGATGGACGTCAATACCGATACGGGCGACGTGGTGCTTAACGGCTGTGACGCAGCCGAGATCGAGATCGAAACCGATACGGGTGATGTCAAAGGGACCATCCTGACTCCCAAGATCGTTTACGCGCAAAGTAATACGGGTCGCGTGGAGGTGCCCCGCGCTACGAGTGGCGGCATCTGCGAGATCACCACCGATACGGGGGATATCCAAATCGAAATTGAATAAAATAAAGCAACGGCAGCTGCCGTTGCCTTATTTATCTGTCTTTTCCAAATATTCTCTGATCTTGATCATGCTCTGCTCGCTGATGACGTGCTCGATCTTGCAGGCGTCGGCCGAGGCGGTTTCCTCGTCGATGCCGATAGAGCAGAAGAACGCGGTCAGTGCCTTGTGGCGCAGATATACGTTCTGCGCACGCGCCTCGCCCTCGGGGGTCAGCGTGATATAGCCCTGCGCATCCACCTCGATCATGCCGTCTTCCTTTAAAAGGCCCATAGCACGGCTGATGCTGGGCTTGGAATAGCCCGTGTAATTGACAATGTCGATGGCACGTACGTGCTCCAGCTTGTCGCGCAGCACAAGAATGTTTTCAAGGTACATTTCGCCCGATTCCAGAATCTTGCTCACGGCTATCCCTCCTTTTGATTTCTTTCCATATATTATACCACAAACCAAAGCAAAAATCAAGTCTTTTTCGCCATGCGCATAATGCACAAAAAGCGGGCGATTACTTTGTGCTTCATGCGTTTTTTTAATAAAGTTGAAAAAATTATTTGGAGTATATTGACAAAATGTGTAAAAGGGACTATAATATTTACAGTTAGCACAGGCTAACTCGCAGAATTGCTTTGTAAACAAAGCAGTTTTCGTATTTCCGGAGAAAGGGGAAACGAAATGAAAACGTTAAGAGACGTCAAGGTTGGACACACCGCAAAGGTTGTCAAGCTGCATGGTGAGGGCGCGCTCAAGCGTCGCATCATGGACATGGGCATTACCAAGGGCGTGGAGATTTACGTGCGTAAGGTAGCACCGCTGGGAGACCCGCTGGAGCTCAACGTGCGCGGATACGAGCTTTCCTTGCGTAAGGCGGATGCCGAACTGATCGAGGTTGAAGGCTGACCCCGAATTATTTTTTACAAAGCAGGTTAGCAAGGGCTAACCAAGAAATGGAAACAAACTTTCCATTATTATTTGAGCCGCTATGGGCGGCATGGAGGTTAACATGGAACAAAGCAAGATCAGAATCGCTCTTGCAGGCAACCCGAACTCGGGTAAGACGACTCTGTTTAATGCACTGACGGGCTCCAATCAGTTTGTCGGTAACTGGCCCGGTGTCACCGTGGAAAAGAAGGAAGGCAAGATCAAAAAGCACGAAAACGTGATTCTGACCGACCTGCCCGGTATTTACTCTCTTTCTCCCTATACTCCCGAAGAGGTGGTTGCAAGAAACTACCTGGTCGGTGAGCGTCCCGACGTCATTCTCAACATCGTGGACGGCTCTAATTTAGAGCGAAACCTGTATCTGACCACACAGCTGACCGAGCTGGGTATTCCCGTGGTCGTGACCATCAACATGATCGACGTGGTGCGCAAGAACGGCGACCATCTGGACATTGCAGCACTTTCCAAAAAGCTTGGCTGCCCCGTGGTGGAAATCTCCGCGCTTAAGGGCACGGGCATTGACGAGGCGGCAGAGGTGGCAATTGCCGCTGCGGGCACAAAAGCCCCCGCTCCCTCGCACAATTTCTCGGGTGCGGTTGAGCACGCGATCGCACATATCGAGGAGGCGGCCGTGCACGGCATGCCCGAGGAGCAGCAGAGATGGTATGCCATCAAGATCTTCGAGCGCGACCGCATGGTGCTGGAGCAGCTTGCCATGCCCGAGGAAAAGGTAGCGCATATCGAGCGCGATATCGTCATGGCAGAAGAGGAGCTGGACGACGAATCCGAGAGCATCATTGCCAACGAGCGTTACAATTACATCGCAACCCTGCTTTCGGGCTGCTACAAGAAAAAGAACACAAGCCGCATGACCGTATCGGATAAGATCGACAAGGTGGTCACCAACCGCATCCTTGCGTTGCCCATCTTCGTGGTTATTATGTTCCTTGTGTACTACATCTCGGTATCCACGGTTGGTACGTGGGTGACCGACTTTACCAACGACGGCCTGTTTGGCGACGAATGGGCTGTGCCGATCATCGGTGCGCAGAAGTATAACGATGCTGTTGACTCTTATGCAGAGGAAAATTTGCTTGATCACGCAGTCATGACTCCCGTGCTGGAGCAGGCGCATGACGCAGGCGTTGTAGGCGCGGACGAGATCCTTGGCGCGGTACAGGATGGCGACCTTGGCGCATTTGAAGAAGCTTACGGCTCTTACAACGACGCGCTGCTGGAAGCAGGCTACGACATCACGGCTGACGCGGATGCGATACTTGAAAACGCTCCCGCAATCGGCGACTATCGCGTCATGGTACCCGGTATTCCCGTGCTGGTAGAGCAGGGACTTACCGCCATCGGCTGTGCAGATTGGCTGCAGGCTTTGGTGCTTGACGGTATCGTGGGCGGTGTTGGCGCGGTGCTTGGCTTTGTGCCTCAGATGGTCGTGCTGTTCATCCTGCTTGCATTCTTGGAGGCTTGCGGCTACATGGCACGTATCGCATTCGTGCTTGACAGAATTTTCCGTCGTTTCGGCCTTTCGGGCAAGTCGTTTATCCCCATGCTGATCGGCACGGGCTGCGGCGTTCCCGGCATTATGGCCTCGCGTACCATTGAGAACGAAAAGGATCGCCGCATGACGGTCATTACCACCACCTTTATCCCTTGCGGCGCAAAGCTGCCCATCATCGCCATGATCGCAGGATCTCTGTTCGGCGGTGCATGGTGGATCGCCCCCCTTGCATACTTTATCGGCATTGCTGCCGTCATCGTTTCGGGCATTATCCTCAAGAAAACCAAGTTGTTCTCGGGCGAAACCTCTCCCTTTGTCATGGAGCTTCCCGCATACCATTGGCCTACGCCCTCCAACATCTGGCACAGCGTTTGGGAGAGAACCTGGTCGTTTGTCAAGAAGGCAGGCACGGTCATTCTTCTGTCTGCGATCATCAT
>JAZNZB010000083.1:0-57686 GCA_045594705.1 Eubacteriales bacterium | reverse complement strand
CCCCTGCCCTGATCGTTTGCTCCGAGGAAAAGGAATGCCTGCGCACAATGGATATGCTCGCGCTCTTTGGCATAACAGCAGCCTTTTACCCCGTGCGCGATCTGACCTTCTATAACGTTTCCGCCTCGCATGAATACGAGCATGAGCGCATTCGCGTTCTCTCCGGGATTCTTTCGGGGGCTTTTGACGCGGTCATCACCACGCCCGACGCCATGCTCGGCTATACCATTCCCGCAGAGCGTCTGCAGGATGCTACCCTGACACTGGATTTTGACACCCGTACCACGCCCGACGACCTCTGCCTTCGTCTGGTCGAGGCAGGATATGCCCGCGTGGACATGGTGGACGGTGCGGGACAGTTTGCCCGCCGCGGCGGCATCGTGGACGTCTATCCCCCCATGGGCACGTTCGTGGACGAGGACGGCAAGGAGATCGGCGACGCTCACCCCTTGCGTATCGAAATGTTTGACGACGAGATCGATCGCATGGTCTTTTTCGACATTGATACCCAGCGCACCGTGACCGCCATCACCTCGGCCACCATCCCTCCCGCGCGCGAAATCCTGTGCGACGAGGGCTCTCGCAAGGCCCTCTCCAAGGCCATCAAGGATCGTTTGCGCACCTGCCGCGACGACGAGGCAAGACAGACGCTTGCTGCTGAGCTTGCCGCTCTTGGCACGGGAGAGACCGACAGCGCATCCGAGCTTCATTTCATTGACAAATACATTTCCTTAATATACCCCGAGCGTGTCTCTCTGACCGACTACTTTACCCGCAAGCCGCTGATCTTAGTGCGCTCCACCTCTGCCGTGAGCGACCGCCTCAAGGCGTCCGCCAAGCAGATGGATATGACCGTGACCGAGCTGATGGAGTCCGGCACCATTTCCTCGACCTATGCCGAATATCAGAAAGCACCCGTGGAATTCGAGCGTTTTTTGGACAAGGGCGTGACCGTACACGTAGACTCCCTTTCCTACGGCATGTCCGGCAAGCGACTGGGCGGCATTTACGGCTTTCGCACACGTCACATGGTCTCGTATGCCGAAAACTTTTCTCTGCTTTGCGAGGACCTGACCGGGTACATGCGCGGCGGCTACCGCACGGCGGTCATGACCGAAAACGAGACGGCTGCCAAAAACCTTGCCGATATGCTTACCGAGCACGGCTTTGACGTGGCGGTGGAGTCTGCCAAGCATCCGCTCTCAGCAGCCGATCTCAAAAAGGATGAGATTACCATCGTATGGCGCAGCTTTCTGTTCGGCTACGAGCTGATCACGCCCCGTATCGCGCTTCTCTCCACCAATCCGGACGGCAAGACCGCGACGCTCTCGGTGCAATCCAAGCCGGTGCGCAGAAAAAAGCAGCGCGAGGGCACGGCCGCCATCCTCTCCTATGCCGACCTCTGCGAGGGCGACTACGTGGTGCACGAGACCTACGGTATCGGTATTTACACAGGCATTGAAACGCTGAGCACCTCGGGTGCCAAGCGTGACTATATCGGCATCAAATACGCGGGAGCTGACAAGCTGTACATCCCCGTGGAAAAACTGGACATGGTGTCCAAATACATCGGTGCGCGCGCCGACGACGGCACAGTCAAGCTCTCCAAATTCGGCACAGACGGCTGGCAGAAATCCAAATCGCGCGCCAAGGCCGCCGTCAAGGACATGGCCAAGGAGCTGATCCAGCTCTATGCGCAGCGCATGCGCGTCAAAGGGCACGCATTCCCGCCCGACGAGGACTTCCAGCGCGACTTCGAAGCAGCCTTTGCCTACAATGAGACCGAAAGTCAGCTGGACGCGGCTGAGGATATCAAGCGCGACATGGAAAAGCCCGTGCCTATGGATCGCCTTTTGTGCGGTGACGTGGGCTACGGAAAGACCGAGGTTGCCTTCCGTGCGGCTTACAAGGCCATTATGGGCGGCAAGCAGGTGGCTCTCTTGGTCCCCACCACCATTCTGGCTCTGCAG
The DNA here is from genome assembly GCA_045594705.1 of Eubacteriales bacterium. Taxonomy (GTDB): domain Bacteria; phylum Bacillota; class Clostridia; order Oscillospirales; family CAG-272; genus SVQP01. The sequence continues at coordinate 55,716 of JAZNZB010000083.1, read as the reverse complement.
CATTTCCAGACCGCCACCGCGCGCATGCGCGCATTTGGCGTCAATATTGACATGGTCTCCCGATTCCGCACGCCCAAGCAGCAGGAACAGATCCTGCGACGCCTGGAGCGCGGGGATCTTGACATGATCATCGGCACGCATCGCCTGCTCGGTAAGGACGTCAAATTCAAGGATCTTGGTCTGTTGATCGTGGACGAGGAGCAGCGATTCGGCGTGGCGCAAAAGGAAAAGCTCAAGCAGCTTGCAGGCAACATCGACGTGCTATCGCTCTCGGCAACCCCCATTCCCCGCACACTGAATATGGCCATGGGCGGCATCCGTGACATCTCGGTGCTGGATCAGGCCCCCGGCAACCGTCTGCCCGTGCAGACCTACGTGCTGGAGCACGACCCGCTGATCGTGCTGGAAGCCATTCGCAAGGAGCTGCGCCGCGGCGGTCAGGTATTCTATCTGCACAACATTGTGGAAAGCATCGACGGCGTGGCCGCAGAGCTTGCCAAGCAAATTCCCGATGCGCGCATTACCGTGGCGCACGGCAAAATGGACAAGGACACGCTTGAGGACATCTGGGAAAAGATGATCCGCGGCGAAATTGACATTCTGGTCTGCACCACCATTATCGAGACAGGTGTGGACGTGCCTAACGCCAACACACTGATCGTGGACAACGCGCACAGGCTGGGCCTTTCTCAGCTGCATCAGCTGCGCGGACGCATTGGCCGCAGCGCGCGTCGCGCGTATGCTTACTTCACTTACCCTGTCAACCGTGCACTGCCCGAGATCGCGCAAAAGAGGCTTGAGGCCATCCGCGATTACGCCGAATTCGGCGCGGGCTTCAAGATCGCGCTGCGCGACATGGAGATCCGAGGTGCGGGCAACCTGCTTGGCGCAGAGCAGCACGGACATCTGGATGCCGTGGGCTACGACATGTATATCAAGCTGCTCAAGAGCGCGGTGCTTGAGGAAAAGGGCGAGGTACAGGAGCAAAAGCAGGAATGCACGGTATCGCTCGATTATGACGCTTACCTGCCCGACTCCTACGTGCGCTATCCCGGCCAGCGTATGGCACTTTACAAGCGCATTGCACTGATCGAGACCGAATATGACCGCGACGATATTGCCGACGAGCTGCTCGACCGCTACGGAGACCTGCCCGTGCAAGCAGAAAACCTGCTTTACGTGGCACTCATCCGCGCAGAGGGTGCAGCTTGCGATATCCGTCAGATCCGTCAGGACGGCAGCTCGATCGCCATTTATCCGAACAAATTCCACTATGAGATCTGGGCCGACCTTTCCCGCATGCTGGGCGGCAGGCTCAAAATGGTGCTCTCGGGTGAGCCGCACATGGTGCTCAGACTCAAGGAAAAGGAAAACGCACTGCGTCTTATTCATAAAATGTTCGTAAAATATATGGAACTGCGCAAAGAATGTGACGAGTGAATGTGATATAATTGTAAATAACTAAAGAAGAAAAAGGAATTTGAACATGAAACATTTTTCTGCAAAATTGCTCCTGCTTGTACTGGCTCTTGCGCTCTGCCTTCCACTTCTGGCGGGCTGCTCGGGCAAGAACGGCAAAACACTGATGTCGATCGAGGATACCAAGCTCTCTGTCAACACCTACCAGCTGCTGCTCTCCCGCATGAAGGGCACGCTGGCAAAATATCAGTACGAGGTAGACAGTGACGCCTTCTGGTCCACCGTGGTGGACATGGAGAACTCGACCTATGACGAATATTTCCGCGCAACCATTCTGGAAAACGCCAAAACCTACGTCATCGGTGCCTATCTGTTTGACAAGGTATATGAGCTGACTCTGCCCAAGGAAACCGTCGACGCCATTGATGCCGAGCTTGCAGAGTTCGTAGATTACGACGGCGACGGCTCCAAGGCTGCGTTCAATCAGATTTTGGCAGAATACGGCGTCAATTACGACATTCTCCGTCAGACCTACATCATGGAGGCCAAGATCGACGCGCTGAAGGTATACTTATACGGCCAGGGCGGTTCCAAGATCGCGGACAATGTCAAAGAAGAATACTGCCAGGAGAACTTCGTGCGCTTCAAGCAGGTGTTCCTCGCCTCTTACTACTACGTCTGCGAGACCGATGAGAACGGCGATGACATTTACTACACCGAAAACTCGCTTGGCCACAAGGTCGTTTGCTACGACAGAGTCAACGGCACCACCAAGACCGATAAGGACGGCAACATCATCAAGGACAAACAGGGCTACGAGGTCTACTTCACCGAGGATGGCAAGATCGCTTACGACAAAAAAACCGGCACGACCTCCTTTGTGCTGAACAAGGACGGCGAGCCCGAGGTGGGCGACTACACCAAGGAGGAGCTTGTCGAGATCAAAAAAGAGGCCAACACCATCTTGGAAAAGATCCCTGCAGGCGAGTACGAGGCCTTTGAGATCTTTATGGAGCAGCGCGGCGAGGACGAGGACGCACAGGCTTACGAAAACGGCTACTACCTTTACGCAGATCCCGCCAACTACGCCAACTACACTTACCTTGAAAGCATCGTGACCAAGCTGATCGAGCTGGAGGTTGGAGAGACCGCCTTGGTGGAATCCGACTACGGCTACCACGTCATTATGAAATACCCCGTGGAAAAGGGCGCGTGGGCTGAGGAGGATAACAAGGACTGGTTCGAGGGCTTTGAGGAAGGCCTTGTGGATCACCTGTTTATGAAGATGTGTGAGCAATACATGGATCAGGTCGTGGTCGACGAGGACGTGCTTGCCACCGTGCCCTCCATGAAGCAGATCGGTACCAATTTCTATTACTGATTCCCCGCTTGACCACATTCATCAACACGGAGGTTATTATGAAGTATTGCAAAATCGCTTTTGTGCTGCTCTGTCTTGCCATGATGCTGACGCTGGCAGCATGCAACACCCCCGATACCCCACCCGAAGATACCACCAATACGCAAAGCACCGAGTCCCCTGCCCCCGAGGCAGATACCAATGCGCTCCAATCCTATACCGTTTACGTTTCTGCCGACGCCCCCGTCTGGGAACGCAAATGCGCCGAGGTGTTGATCGAGGCCATTGCCGAGCAGACCGGCATCACGCTCTCACTCAACCGCGACGCGTCCGCCCGCACCGACTGCGAGATCATCGTGGGTGCGTCCTCCATGGACGACGCGCAAAAGGCGCACTTTGATCTCGATACCATCGGCTACAACGGCTATGCTGTCAAACGCGACGGCACAAAGCTTTTGATGGCCGCCAATATTGAAAACGGCATGCTTGAGGCGGTCACCTACGCTTGCGAAAACGCGATTGCCGACGGCAAGCTTGCTGCCGAGTGTAGCTTTACACAGCCCGAGAATCTCACACTCGTCACCCCCGACCCGAATAAGCACATCAACGTCACCATTGAAGCCGATACCGGCTACGATATTTATCAAATACCTTCCATTCTCAACTCCGGCTACCGCTACGGTGCATCCATCATCGTCAACGACGACGGTACCATGGACGCATGGTTTGCCACCACCGGCTGCGGCGCAGAGCAATGGGACTGGATCACCTGGAAGCACTCCGATGACGGCGGTAAAACCTGGAGCGAGGAAAAATGTGTGCTGCAGCCCACCCCCGACAGTTACGACCACTACTCCTGCTGTGATCCCGGCGTCATTTACTGGGGAGGCTACTACTACATCGGCTACACCTCCACGGTCAATGCCAACATGTGCGACAACTGCATTTACGTGGCGCGTTCCGAAAATCCCGACGGTCCTTTTGAAAAATGGAACGGAAACGGTTGGGGCGGAAACGATCCACAGCCCATCGTGTTCTTTACTGAGCCGCAGAGCATCTGGGGCTACGGTGAGATCAGCTTCGTGGAGCTGAACGGCACGCTTTACATTTATTACACACTTTCCAGTGCAGGAGGACACTATACCCTGGTCTCCACCGCAAACGCATTGGACGAAAACTGGCCTGCCACCATGCAATACAGAGGCATTGCGGTCGGCAACGGCTCCAACGACTCGCTGGACGTCAAGTACGTGGAGGAATACGGCAAGTTCCTTGCCATCTGCACCGATTCGCGTCTGAGTTCCGACTCTTATCTTGCGTTCTACGAATCAAACGACGGCATTACCTTTGAGCGCGTGGACGTGGTCAAGGAAAATGTCTACCACTACTGCCACAACTCGGGTATGGCCGGCACCAAAAACGGCCACATCGCACCCGATACCCCCACCTTTGCAGCCTACGCTTACGGCAAGGACTGGGGCGTCTGGAACACCCGCGTGCAAGACTTTACCCTTTCCCTCTCCGACACGATCGATCTGAGTGAGATCGACAAGCAAAACATCAAGGCCGAGACCGCAAGAGACATGCGTGATCCCGATTCGCTTGAATTCATCGCCATCTCTCCCAGACAAGACGACGTAGTTTACGCATCCTCCCGCTCAAACAGAGTGACGCTTGACATCTATGCCTGCACCTCCTTCCAGAACAGATGGACCTCGCTGCGCAAATATGCCAAGGAGCTGAAAATGACCAGTGACAACGAACAGGTTGCCACAGTGCGCGACGGCTCGCTGACCGTGGAGATCCACGGCATCGGAAAAGCCACGATCACAGTGGAATTCCGCGGCATGATCACGCAGGTCTGCGTCAAGGTCTATGACTTGAAGGCCTCCACAGGGGCTGTGACAAGCCTTGTTCCCTTTGTGACCGACACCTACTCGCTTGACCACAGCGCAGCCATATCCTACAACCCGCAGATCAAGTCGATCATCACCTATGACAACGCAACCTGGATTGAAGCCTGGGGCAAAGCGCACGGCATTACCTACGAATACGACGAGTCCAAGATCCGCGTCACGGCCGAGGGCATTATATATCCCGTGGTATCCGGCACGCACGAGATTACGGTCAAGTGCGCAGGATTTTCCTACGTGGCCAAGGTCACGGTCGTCGCTCCCGAAAAGCCCTTCTCTTACGAGCATATCGACTTTACCGATGCACAGGCATCCCGCGTCATCGCTTCGCTTAACAATGCATCCTACGAAATGACCGAAGAGGGACTTTTGTGCATTGCCTCCTCCGGCGAAGACCCGCTGATGTATTTAAGCTACACGGCAGGCGCAATTGATACCGCCAAGTACAAGTCGGTGACTCTGACCTATCAGTTAGCTCCCGGCTCGTCCAAAACCATTGGTCAGATGTTCTTTTTGACCGAGGCAAATCCCAATCCCGCCGAGGCCGCTTCGCAGAAATACCAGATGGTAGCCGACGGTGAATGGCACACAGTGACCATCAACCTTGCAGGCAAGGCGTATTGGAGCGGCATGCTCAGCCAGATCCGCTTCGACTTCTTTGACAACTGCAAGGCAGGCGAGACGCTGCTGGTGCAGTCGATTACGCTGGATCCCATTGATTAAATACAAAAAACAGCAGAAAAGCCGCCCCCCGGGCGGCTTTTCTAACGCAATTCTGCATTCTGCATTGCGCGGCGGGAGCAAGCCCCCGCCCTACGGATATCTTCATTTTGCATAAAAAAAGCCGCCCGTAGGCGGCTTTTTCATTAGTCCTCTGCGTCGCAAGCGCGCAGGAACTTGATGCATCTTTCAACTTCCTCAATGCCTGTGGGAGTCAACGTTTCGCTTTCGACCACCATGGGAATGCCCATCTCGATGGCTCTTTGGCGCACGGCCTTGACGGGAGCATCACCCTCGCCCAGAGCCTTGCCCTGTCCGCCGAGGTGACCGTCTTTGAGGTGAATGACGCGCAGGCGGTCAGCCAGTCTGTTCATGACCTGAATGGGGTCAAGACCTGCATTGAATGCCCAGTAGGTATCGATCTCAAAGAACACGTTGCATCTCTTTTCCAGCTCGGAGTGAATGGTGGAGCCCCAGGGCATGACCACAAACTCGTGAGAATGGTTGTGATATCCCACCTCGATGCCTGCCTCTGCCATCTTGGGGATGGCCGCGTTGACAATCGCTGCAAAGCGGTCGATCTTTTCCAAGGTGCTCAGATCCTCGCCGGGGATGATGAACTTCTTGTTGCCGATGGTCTTGTGATACGCAATGGTGGCGTCGATGTTCTCGGGGAGCAGCTCAGCCGTGCCCGAGTGCGTGCCCGCACAGGTCAGGCCGTACTTTTCCTGCCATGCAGCAACCGTCTCTGCACTGTGGCCGAAAAAGCCCGCGTATTCCACAGAGGAATAGCCCAGCTCTGCAACTGCCTTGAGTGCGCCTTCCAGATCTGCGCCCGTGATATCGCGAACGCTGAATAATTGCAAACCGTATTCCATGTTCAATTCTCCTTTTATATGATAAAATTTCGTTAAACAGTAATGATGGATCAGCGCGCAGTGATCAACACGCCTTCGTTGGATTTTACGGTAACGGCATACACACCGCCAAGATCGGTAACGGTCTGATAGCCGTCGCCACCAAGAGCGCGGATGCAGCGGTTGGGCACACGGAAGGTGACCTGATACTCCTTCGGCTCTTTCTCATAGGGGTCGTCAGCGGCACAGATCATGAGCGCTGCCGAGCCGTCGTTGGTCCGGCTGACCATCTCACCCACAAGGATAGGCGCACCGTTATCCGATTTCACATCAAAGAAAACTCCGGTGGACAGGGACTCAATGCTCTCCTGTTGTACGCAATTCATATCGGGATGCCCCTGATATCCGACAAAATGCGTGGACACACGGCGGTACTTCATGTACTCGTCGGCAATGGTACGGATCTGCGCATTGACGCGCTTGAGCTTACCGTACTGCTCGGTCTGATTGCCTTGATCGTCCAACACCTGATTGTGCCACCAGCCGGCGGTGTAGCAAGCCCAGATAATATTCTCTGCACCAAAAGCCATGGAGGTATAGGCTTGGAACCGAAGGTTATTCTCGCTCATCCATTCATCGGGCCTGTGGGAGTTGACCTGGAGCACGATCCACATGCTCCGCCCCGTGTTGCGGCAAGCATCGGCTACTACGCGAAGATTCTCGTAGTGCTTGGCAACGTTGATCGAATAAAGGTAGAAATCGTAGCAAAGGTAGTCGGAAGGAACGCATTCGCAGTATCTCCGGATATGCTCCGCATAAGTTGCAGTCCCCAGTTGGTTCACGGTTTCCTGCGCATTGTTCCCGGAAACAGACGCGTAGTTGGGGTACAGATTCAGATAAGCGAATTGGTTCGAAAAGGCACGGTTCACATAGTCGATGACCTTTCCGTAATATGAAAAATCCAGTGCAGAGGGCTCGTCGCCCACGTCAATCCCCCAAATTGCGGGATGATCAACAAAAGACGCAGAGGCAGCCTCATACTTCTCCATGGGATTGGTATCGGCCAGTTTGCCTGCGCCACTTCCGTCACCGCCCCACCATCCGGGAACAATGCCGGAAACGATGGCACCCACACCGTACTTGTGGAAAAGATCCAAAGCAGGACGGTCGTTATCCATGCAGACCACAAAATCAATGCCGCAATCAGCCACGTCCTTGACGTGCGCCTCGGTACGGGCATAGGGCCTGAGATGGTATGCACCAATGTTCAGACGGTTGCGATCCATTCTCTTGTTCATAAATTCCCTCCTCATGATGCATAAAAACAGTTTATTTCAACTCCTCAAAAGGCATGCGGATTCCCATCTGCTCGATCTGCCTGCAATAGTCCTTGACTCGCTCGGGCAGATAATCGCAGATGCGGTGGCCGTCAAAGCCCACGCTGACCTCCACGCCCGCGCGGCGCACGATATCCTGCTGCTCGGGAGAGGCAAAGAAATCCAGCATGTACTGATGCTGTCTGTAATTGTGCGTGGGATCGTAGCTGACGTTCATTTCCCAGAAAATGCCGCGCTCGGCCATCTTTTTGAAAAAGTCATAAGGGTCGTACCCGATCTTTTTGGCAAAGGTAAAGAGATCGGTATGCGCCACGCCTGCCTTGCATCCGCACCGCTCGGCAAAGCCGAATAAGTCGCCCTTGGCAACCGACTGCTCGATGGCGTCAATGTTCTCGATCAGGCAATAGTCAAAGAACGAAATGTCGTCGTTGTCGTGAATGGGGTAGCGGAATCTGTCCAAGGTGCAGATCTCAATGCCGCGCAGCACGGTAATCTGATCCTTATACTTCTCGCGCAGCAGGTTGATGTGATCGTAATATCGCTTGAAGCAACGGTAATGATCCTCGCCAAGATCCTGATTCTGATAGAAAAATACGTCAAGTCGCTGGCAGCAGACGCCGTAGTTGTGATCGGTGATGCCGATGACGTCAAGACCTCCTGCGATCGCGCCCTCCACCACCGCCTCGGGTTGATCCGCGCCGCAAAATGAATAATAGGTATGCGAATGAAGATCCTGTAGCATTTGTTGTCCTCCGCACGATGTTATCTGTCTTTATTATAGCACCCGCACCTGTCCCCTGTCAAGGAAATTCCGTTCGGCAGATTGCATAGAATGTAATGAACTATGTAATCGGAGGTACCTATGAGACAAAACGAAAACCGCAGGGCGGATTATAATACGACAGCATCCTGCATTCAGGCGCGCCAATGGGAGAATGCGGCCAGGCATAAATACTTAGCGCGAGTCCTTCGCACCGTCGCTCCCCGCCCCTCGGCCGTATTTGCGGCCTTGGGCGAGCAGAATTTAGCGCACGCCGACCGCCTGGCAAGGCTGGTTTGGGAAAAGGGCGGCGACCCCGGGCTGCAGGTGCGCTTCACCACGCCGCGTGTATTCCTTGGCGACGACGCGCATTCCCGCGCGCCCGTAGTGGTGCGACGGGCGGTCAATCAAAGCGTGGGCGAGCTTGGCGAGGTCCTGCGCCTTTACAAGCAGCTGCAAAAGGACGACGACACGGGCGAAGCCGACGCCATGATCGCCGAGACCGAGCGGCAGATCACAGAGCTGCACGAGCTGTTTGAATTGTATCGGAATGCGTAAAACCGCGCAAAAGTGTATACACTCCTGTTGCACAGGTGTCGCGCAAGCCATGATACCGGGGACTGTCCCCCGTGTCATGGCGCGAAGCGGCGAGAGGTCAATATAAAGCCGTCCCCGCAGGGGAAGGAAGGGCCCCCGTAGCGAAGCGTCAACGGGGAGGAAGGGGCCGTCTGATGAGATGGGGCAAGTAAACAATCGGCTCATTTTCTAAACAATACAACATACAATTCAAAAAACTATTACTTATCCTAATTCTTCACTCCCCCCTTCCTCCCGCGACGCTTTCGCTGCGGGTCCCTTCCTTCCCCTGTGGGGACGGCTTTGTGTCGCGCGTCTGCTTGGCTTACTAAACCGACTCGGGGAAGGCGTAGCTGACCGTCGGATGCCGGTCCCTACAAAGATTATTGCAGCGGGAGCAAGACGGCGCCCTACATGAGCAAAATACCAAACAAAAAAGGGGCTTGCGCCCCTTTTTACATTTACAAAATAATACAGATCAGACCGTTACTGCCCTCGTTGATGATCTTTTCAAGCGTGTCACCGATCTTGGCGCGCGAGGCCTCAGGCATGTGCGCAAGCTTTGCGTGCAGCCCCTCGTTGACAAGCTCGTAAAGGCTCTTGCCGAACATATTCGACTCCCAGATCTTTTTGGGGTCTTCCTCAAACTCGCGCAGCATGTACTTGACCAGATCCTCGCTCTGCTGCTCGCTGCCCACCATGGGGCTGACCTCGGCCGAGATATTGGCGCGGATCATGTGGATCGACTGTGCACCCGCACGCAGCTTGACACCGTAGCCGCCCGCCTGCTTAACGATGCGCGGCTCTTCCAGCGTCATATCCTCAATATCGGGCATCACGATGCCGTAACCCTTTTGCTCGGCGTCATGCAAAGCACCCTCAATCTTGTGATATTCCTCTTGCACCACGGCAAGGCGACGCAAAAGCGAGATCAGCTCCTGCTCACCCTCGATCTCAAAGCCTGTCAGCTCGCTGATAACCTGATAGTAAAGGCCGTCGATGGGGTCAAGCGAAATGCGCACCTTGCCCGTGCCAAGGTCGATGGCGTTGATCTCGGCCGATTTGATAAACTCGTTCTCGCCAAGGTCGGCAAACGCATCCTTGACGTCTCCGATCTTGCCTACGCGATCGGCGCACTTGCGGATCGAGCTCAAGAGCGAGCGGCGGATGGGATGGTCGGAATCCAGTGCGCGCGTCCACTCGGGCAGGTGCAAGGCGATCTCGGATACGGGAAACTCATGCAGCACAAGCTCCAAGATATGGCGGATATCCTCGGCGTCAAGCTCCAGGCAGGACACAAGCGCGACCGGCACGCCGTACTTCTCTTCCAGCTCAAAGGCCAGATTCATGGCACTCTCGCTTGACGGATTGACCGAATTGAGGATCATGGCAAACGGCTTGCCCAGTGCCTTAAGCTCGCCCACGATGCGCTCCTCGGCCTCAACGTAGCTCTGGCGAGAGATATCGCCGATGCTGCCGTCGGTGGTGATCAGCATGCCGATGGTGGCATGCTCGGTAATGACCTTGTGCGTGCCCATCTCGGCCGCCTCGACAAAGGGCATGGGCTCTTCCTGCCAGGGCGTGCGCACCATACGCGGCTGGCCGTTTTCAATGGTGCCGAGTGCCTCGGGCACGATATAGCCCACACAGTCGATCATTTTGACGCGCAGCGAGGCGCAGTCGTCGATCTGAATGGGCACGGCCTCGTCGGGAATGAACTTGGGCTCGGTGGTCATGACCGTTTTGCCGGCGGCAGATTGCGGCATTTCGTCACGCGCACGCTCACGCGAATAGCCCTCGCCGATGTTTGGAAGCACGAGAGCTTCCATAAAGCGTTTGATAAAGGTGGATTTCCCGGTACGTACGGGGCCGACGACCCCGATATAGACGTCGCCGCCCGTACGCTCGGCAATATCTTGATAAATGGAATGTTCAGGCATAATGCATCCTCCCCTGATTTGTTTCGCTATAATTTATGAGGAAGAGGACAGCATTAGAACAAGAATTGGGAAATTGCTTGACTTTTGCGGCGCGGACAAGTTTTCGCTGATGAAAGTTTTGATCACCGTCACCCAAACGGACCACCCCCACAGGATGAAAGTTTTTGATCGACCTTTTTTCAAAAAGGCCGCGGGGACTTGGGGCAGAGCCCCAAGTCGCGCCCGCAGGCGCGAATTTTTTTCTCGCCGTTTTTTTGGTTCTTTTTTTGCGGCTACTTGCTCAAAAAAAGAACGGAGAAAACTTTATCAATGTAACACATCCTAACCCTTCACCCGCTTTCTTCTTTGACACCGCGGGCGCAAAGAAGAAAGCTTGGCAAAGAAGAAACGCCGAGAATGTTTCGCGCCTGCGGGCGCGACTTGGGGCGCTGCCCCAAGTCCCCGCGACCTTTTTGAAAAAAAGTCGGTCAAAAACTTTCACAAGAGAGGTTGTTTTAATCAAAAGAAAACCGCAGGGTTTCCCCTGCGGTTTTATCACTTCATTTTTACTTCTTGAGTGCAATCGCTTTCTTTGCCTTATCTGCAATGTTTGCAGGCGTCAGGCCGTACATCTCCAGCAGCGGAGGCACCTTACCGCTTCTGCCGAATACGTCCTCAGTACCCACACTCAGCACGGGCACGGGACAGCCCTCGCATACTGCCTGTGCAACCGCTGCGCCAAGGCCGCCGATCACGTTGTGCTCCTCAGCCGTGACGATCGCGCCGGTCTCTGCTGCAGCCTTGCAGATCAGCTCTGCATCAAAAGGCTTGAGCGTGTGGATGTTGATCACTCTTGCGTCAATGCCCTCTCCTGCCAGCATTTCCGCTGCCTCCAGTGCCATGGAAACCATGTAGCCGGTTGCAACCAAGGTGACGTCCTTGCCGTCGCGCAGCACGACGCCCTTGCCAAGCTCAAACTTGTAAGTCTCCTCGTCATTGATCACGGGCAGCGCATTTCTGCTGAAGCGGATATAGAACGGACCATACGTTTCCAGCGCGCACTTGACCGCCAGTCTTGCTTCGACTGCGTCAGCGGGGTTGATGACCGTCATGCCGGGAATGGTGCGCATCAGCGCAAGATCCTCGAGGCACTGGTGCGTCGCACCGTCCTCGCCTACCGCCAGACCTGCGTGCGTTGCACCGATCTTGACGTTGAGGTGAGGGTATCCGATCGCATTTCTGACCTGCTCGAATGCTCTGCCTGCCGCAAACATGGCAAACGAGGACGCAAACGCGGTCTTGCCTGCTGCTGCAAGTCCTGCAGCCACGCAGATCATATTGCCCTCGGCAATGCCGCAATCAAAGAATCTGTCGGGGTAAGCCTTCTTGAAGGTCACGGTCTTGGTCGCCTCTGCAAGGTCGGCATCCAGCACCACGAAATCATATTGCTCTGCAAATTCCACCAGTGCCTTACCGTATACGTCTCTGGTGGCTACTTTATCACCAATCTTATACATCTGCTCAGTCCTCCTTTGCGCTCAGCTCTGCCACTGCGGCCGCATACTGCTCGTCGTTGGGAGCAGAGCCGTGCCACTTGACTTGATTTTCCATAAAGGAAACGCCCTTGCCCTTGGTCGTGTTCATCACGATGGCACTGGGTGCGCCCTTGACAGCCTTGGCCTTTTCCAAGGCCTCTTCAATTTGCTCAAAGTCGTGACCGTCGATGGTCTGTACGAAGAATCCGAACGCCTCGAGCTTGGACTCAAAGGGAGCGGGGCCGATGACCTCGGCAACCGGACCGTCGATCTGCAGGCCGTTGGAGTCAATGATCAGGCACAGATTATCCAGCGCATAGTGAGCCGCAAACATGCAAGCCTCCCAGATCTGGCCCTCCTCACTCTCGCCATCGCCCACGATGGCATAGGTGCGATAATCCTTGCCGTCGATCTTGGCAGCCAACGCCATGCCGCAAGCAGCGGAAAATCCGAGGCCGAGCGAGCCCGTGGACATATCCACGCCGGGGATATGCTTCATATCGGGGTGGCCCTGCAGGATGGAATCGTGCTGACGCAGCGTAGAAAGCAGTGTCTTGTCAAAATATCCTCGCTCTGCCAGCGCCGCATACAAAGCGGGTGCACAGTGGCCCTTGGACAGAACCAATCTGTCGCGGTTCTCATCCTTGGGGTTTGCGGGATCGATGTTCATGTGGTCAAAATACAGGTAAGCGAGCAGGTCGGAGATCGACATGGATCCGCCCGGATGACCCGATTTTGCAGCGTGCGTGCCCTCCAGCACGCCAAGACGGATGGCTGTAGCCTTTTCCTTAAGCATTTGCAGCTTTTCTGTGTTCATGGGACGTTCCCCTTTCGTGGCATTTTTTATCACTTTATTATACCATTCACAAGAGATGCTTGTCAAGGTGAATGGAGGGATTTGAAAAGATATTTATGTGGATAGCTGAACGGACGCGCAAGCGTGTAACCGGGGACGGTTCTCTGTGATGCGAAGTGTTACCGAGAACCGTCCCCCGTTACGCGCGCGTATTCTTGACACGCTGCCCTCTGTATGCTATAATGTACTGTAATGTAAACGTATAAACAAAGAGGAGAACAATATGTTTTGCTGTGACATGATGGCGCGCAACGTTTTCTGCGCGGACGCCAAAGAAAAGAAGTCCGTCTTTTATTCAAGACGCTTTGACGAATACATACTTCCCGAGTCCGATGGCTCAGGCAGCGGCATTCTCCTTTCCTTCTGCCCGTGGTGCGGCAACAAGCTGCCCGAAAGCAAACGCATGCGATGGTTTGAGGAGCTGGATGCACTCGGCATTGAATTTTCGTTGCTCGATACCGAGCAGGTGCCACCAGAGTATCTGTCCGATGATTGGTGGAAGAAAACAGAATAAGGTCAATCAAACGCCTTTGTGATGCAGCAAGGGCGTTTTTTCTTATGAAATTGCGAGAAACCGTTGATGTGTAAAGTGAGCAAACCGTTTCCGTTCTTTTTGAGCAAGGAGCTGCAAAAAGAACCAAAAACAGCGTTTGGGAAATTTCGCGCCTGCGGGCGCGACGAGGGCTCTGCCCTCGACCTGCGAGCCTTTGAAAAGGCTCGACCCAAACTTTCATCCTGTGGGGGTGGTCCGTTTGGGTGACAGTGATCAAAAACTTTCATCAGAGCATCCCCGCTTCACTCCCCTTTGTTCACAATCTGTATCTTGACAAAGCCTTATAAATATAATAAAATATAGTTAAGTATATCCATTGAGGAGGCAACCATGGAGCAAAAGCGATTTACCAAAAACGACGACGGCTTTATCTGTGCCCATTGCGGGCGCCAGGTGCAGCCGCTGGGCTATACCTCGCGCAATCATTGTCCCTTTTGCCTGTGGTCTATGCACCTCGATGTTTTTCCCGGTGACCGCGCAAGCGATTGCGGCGGCCAGATGGAGCCCGTGCGCGTAGAGCCCGACCCCAAAAAGGGCTACGTCATTGTTCACCGCTGCACAAAATGCGGTGAGCTGCACCGCAACAAGGCCGCGCACGAGGCAAAAGTTCAACCCGATAACTTAAAGCTGCTGATCTCTTTGACAGCAGGAAGATAGCCGAACGGCTAATGAAAGGAGCACGCTATGAAGTATACCGCAACCGCATTTACTCTGCCCTCCTCCGATAAAATCCACACCCTTGCCGCCTGGTGCTGGACGCCCGAGCGTCCGGTTGGCGTCATTCAGCTCTCGCACGGCATGTGCGAGTACGTGCTGCGCTATGAAAAGTTTGCCGAGCGTATGTGTGACGCGGGCTTTGCCGTAGTCGGTCACGATCACCTCGGCCACGGTCACACCGCAAGGAACGCCGATGAGCTTGGCTACATCACCGACGCCAAAGATCCTGCATTTTGCATGGTCAAGGACGTGTACGCAGTCAACGGCTGGATCAAAAAGACCTTTCCCGAGCTGCCAATCATTCTGTACGGTCACAGCATGGGCTCGTTCATCGCCCGCTGGGCTCTGACCGAATACAAGGACACATGGAACGCAGCCGTCATTTCGGGCACGGCAGGCCCCGAGGCACCCACGGGTGCGGGCAAGCTGCTCTGCCGCGTACTGGGTCTGTTTGGCAAGCGGGGCCGCTCGAATCTGCTTTATACCATCGCGTTCGGCTCTTACGACAAGCCATTTGAATCCGAGGGCATCAAGAACGCATGGCTGACCCGCGACCGCGCGGTGATCGAAAAATACAATGCAGACCCCTTCTGCTCCTACAAATTCACGGTCAACGGCTATCTGACACTCTTTACACTGCTTGGCTACGTTTCCGCCAAGGATTGGGCCAAGAAAATGCCGCTTGACCTCCCCATGCTGATCGTCTCGGGCGAGAACGACCCCGTGGGCAACTTCGGCAAGGGCGTGCGCCACGTGGAATCGCGCTTGCGCGAGGCAGGGGCGAGCGAGCTTTCCTCCATGTATTTTGAGGGCATGCGTCACGAGCCGCACAACGAAGCTGACAACGACAATTTCTACGAGGGCGTGATCAATACCATGCACCGTATGATCAAGAGGTAACTATGCAAATCTTAAAGCAAACCAAGGGCAAGCTGCTTGGCGTGGACTTTGGCGACAAGCGCACCGGCATTGCCGTGTCGGACAGCCTGCGCACCATGGCGTCGGGGCGGCAGACCATCTCGGTCGGTGGCATGGAAAAGACCGCCGAGCGCACCGCCCAGATCGCGCGCGAGCTGGGTGTCGTGGGCGTAGTCGTGGGCGTGCCCGTCAATATGGACGGCTCATTCGGTCCTCGCGCACAGCATGCGCAAAAATTCGCGTCCATTCTGCAATACAAGCTGGGCGACGGCATCCACGTTGCCATGTTGGACGAGCGCATGACCACCATGGCGGCCTCGCGCTACTTAAACGAAACCGACACGCGCGGGCAGAAAAGAAAGCAGGTCATTGACACGCTTTCAGCGGAAATCATTCTGCAAAACGCGCTTGACAAGCTCAAATACATGAATTGAAGGAACTAAAACATGTCTAAATCCACAACATCCCGTATCATAGGCTGGGCCGTGCGCCTCTTGATCGGTGCGATGATCTTCTCGGTAGTGGGCGTGCTGCTTTGGCGCATCTTCTCCTCGGGAGACCCCGCATCCATGACCGTGCTGCAGCCCAACGAACAAGTTTACACCGCCTACCAAAAAGAGGGCGAGCAGCTGCAGATCCTGCACCAGCAGCATGACACCATCATCCGCGAAGGGCCTGCAAAAGGTTATTTTTCGGTAACGCAAAGCGAATTTATCCCTGCAGCCGATCAGCTACAGATCACCTTCCGCTACAACAACAGCACGCTCAAATACGTAGCTGAGGACTACGGAAAGGATGCTCCCTTGGAGCGCGGCAAGGACTGGTTTGACGTCACGGTCACGGTTGCATACGATCTGACGCCGGACAATGCCGACGATAACGACATCAACGACGCGGCCAGCGTGCGCTTTGAGCGTTATCAGCCCTCATCCTCGGTCAAGGACAAAAAGAATCTTTACAATTACGAGCGTCTGACCTTTGACGGCATTGACATCTGCGACGGCTTTGACCAAGAGGGCAAGCCCATCATGCGCGCCGACATCCTGGCCGTTTACGTGGATATCTACTTCAACGAGGATATCCACTACGACAAAGAGCCGCTTGGCACACTGCTGATCTACCTGTACGGCGACGAGCGTCGCGTGCTGGTCGATACCCTTGATAAAAAGGATATTGCAGCACTGGAGAATTTCGGCCAAAAATAATTTGCAAGTTTTGCAAATTCTATTGACATTACTATCAAAATCGTATATAATTGCGTTATCATAAGAGTCGAGGCGCATCGCACAAAGAGTACCTTGCCGCAAAAGGCCGCACAGCCGTTGGCAAGCGAAAGGGGTGAGATGCCGAAGCCTTTCCACAAGTGCAGGGGATTGGCTGGGCGAACGGACTAAGAGCCGTTCGACTGTCGCGCAAACGCGCGGGGTGCTTCTCTTTGGCATAGGAATTGATCCGGGGTTCGGAAACAGATATGCAAGAGTGCTTCTCCGCAGAGAGGCACTCTTTCGTTTTGAATGAAAAATTTGTTAAATAAAGGAAGTTTTACTATGGCACACACACCGATTTTCAAGGGCATCGCAACCGCACTGATTACCCCCATGCACATGGACGGCAGCGTGGATTACGAATCCTTTGGCCGCTTGATCGACTGGCAGATCGAATGCGGCATTGACGCTTTGGTCATTGCGGGCACCACGGGCGAGGGCTCAACTCTGACCGACGAGGAGCACCGCGAGGTCATCCGCTACGCAGTAGAGCGCGCAGCGCACCGCGTTCCCATCATTGCCGGCACGGGCAGTAACGATACCGCCTACGCCTGCGACCTGACCCGCTTTTCCGCAGAGGTGGGCGCGGACGCCATGCTGGTAGTCACCCCCTACTACAATAAGGCAACGCAAAACGGCCTTGTCAAGATGTTCAACGCCATCGCGGACGCATCCGACAAGCCCATCATTGCATACAACGTACCCTCGCGTACCGGCTGCGCGATCGCGCCCGCCACTTACGCAAAGCTTGCAGAGAATCCCAAGATCGTGGCCATCAAGGAAGCCAACGGCGACATTGGCGCGATCGTGGAGACCGCTGCACTGGTGGGCGACAAGATGGACATTTACTCGGGCAACGATGACCAGATCGTCCCCGTGCTTGCCATGGGCGGCATGGGCTGCATCTCGGTGCTCTCCAACGTGCTTCCCCGCGAGACCAAGCAGATCTGTGAGCTGTTCTGGCAGGGTGACGTCAAGGGCGCGGCTGCACTGCAATGTAAGCTGCTGCCGCTGGTCAAGGCACTGTTCTCCGAGGTCAATCCCATTCCCGTTAAGGCTGCTATGGCAAAAATGGGCTTCTGCTCCCCTGCTATCCGTCTGCCCCTGACAGAAATGGAAGAGGCGCACGCGGAGGTCCTGTACGCGCGCATGAGAGAGGCGGGCATTGACGTATGAAGGTCATGATCATTGGTGCTGCAGGCCGTATGGGCAAGGAGCTCATCACGCTTGTCAAGCAAGGATATGCAGGCGCGGACGCCTATATCGGCGTGGACGCGTATGCTGACGATTATCCCCATACCCCCGCCGAGTGCGGCGAGACTCCCGACGTGATCGTGGATTTCTCGCACGCAAGTGCGACCGACTCGGTGCTGGATTTTGCCGTTGCCAACAATATTCCCTGCGTGATCGGCACGACGGGACACAGCGAGGAGCAGCTCTCTCACATCCGTGCGGCGGCAGAGCACGTGGCAATTTTCCACTCGGGCAACATGTCGGTGGGCATTGCGGTGCTTTTGCAGCTGGCAAAGCAGGCTGCGCGCGCCTTCCCCGATGCAGATATTGAGATCATTGAGGTGCACCACAAGCACAAGGCTGACGCGCCCAGCGGCACGGCACTCATGCTTGCCAACGCCATTGGCGAGGTGCGCCCCGATTCCAAGCAGGTGCTTGGCAGAAGCGGACAGTGCAAAAGACAGCCGCAGGACATTGGCATTAGTGCCGTGCGTATGGGCGGCGTGGTAGGCGAGCACAAGGTTTGCATTTGCACCGAAAGCCAGACCATTACGCTGGAGCACAAGGCACACACCCGTGCACTGTTTGCCGAGGGCGGACTGAGTGCGGCTGCTTATATTGCAAACAAAACACCCGGGCTTTACAACATGCAGACCATGCTTGCAGAGCTTGACGAGGAGAAGGATTATGAAAATAGCAATTGTGGGGTACGGTAACCTCGGCCGCGGCGTAGAGGCCGCACTGACTGCCGCACCCGATATGCAAGCCGTTGGCATCTTCACGCGCCGCGATCCCGCGAGCGTGCAAAGCGTCATGGGCTTGCCGGTATATTCCATGAGCGACCTGGAGAGCATGGCGGACGAGATCGACGTGGTCATCAACTGCGGCGGCTCTGCCACCGATCTGCCTCATTCCACCCCTGCGCTGGCCGAAAAATTCCACGTGGTGGACAGCTTTGACACGCACGCAAAGATCCTTACGCACCGTGCCGCGGTCGATGCAGCCGCACGCAAGGGCGGCAAGGTAGCCGTCATTTCGGTGGGCTGGGATCCCGGTATGTTCTCGCTGACAAGACTGTACGCGCAGAGCGTTTTGCCGAATGGCAAGAGCTACACCTTCTGGGGTACGGGCGTCAGCCAGGGACATTCGGACGCCATTCGCCGCATCGAGGGCGTAGCCGATGCAAGACAGTACACCGTGCCGATCGAGGCGGCCATGGAGAAAGTCAAGAGCGGTGAGATGCCGAGCTTCAAAGCAGCAGATATGCACGAGCGAGTTTGCTACGTGGCCATCAAGGAAGGTGCCGACGCAGCAGAGATCGAGCATAAGATCGTGACCATGCCCGATTACTTCGCGCCCTATAAGACCACGGTGCATTTTGTCAGCTTGGAAGAGCTGCACAGAGAGCACGGAGGACTTCCGCACGGCGGTACGGTCATCCATGCGGGCAAGGCGGCAACGGGATCTTCGCACACGATCGAATATAAGCTGAATCTGGAATCCAATCCCGATTTCACGGGCAGCATTCTGGTGGCATTTGCAAGAGCGGCATACAAAATGGGACAGAAGGGCGAGGTTGGTTGCAAGACCGCATTCGATATTCCGCCCATCCTTCTCTCCCCCGAAAAACCCGAAGAGCTGTACGCACACCTCTTATAATCACCTTCACAGGATGAAAGTGTTCACCCACCGCCACCCAAACGGTCCACCTCTACAGGATGAAAGTTTTTGATCGACCTTTTTTCAAAAAAGGTCGCGGGTCAAGGGCAGAGCCCTTGTCGCGCCCGCAGGCGCGAAATAATACTTTCACTGTTTTTGGTTCTTTTTGCAGCTCCTTGCTCAAAAAGAACGGAGAGGATTTCCTCAACGTAAAAAACAAAGGGAGAGCTCGTATCAAGGCTCTCCCTTCTCTTTTTTGACCAACACGTATTCCGGACTTTTGATCAATAGCCCCTGCGTTGTTGCAATGATTTCAACTTTATTACCCAATGCATACCGTTCCTTAAATCCTTAGGAATCACAAGTCGGCCAAGCTTATCAAACTCTTTTATGATGCCAATATATTCTATTTCGGTTCCCTTTTTCACTTTTATCAGCACCCTCTTTCTCAATTCTTATCATTAACACAATTATATCGCAAAAATGTGTTAAAGTCAAGTATATTCTTAGGATTAACACATTTTTCGGGGGGTGTTACGCATGAAAATTTACGATTACAACGGCAGCAAGAACATTTGCGGGCAAAGAGTAAAGGAAGCAAGAAAGAAATGCAATCTCTCACAGGAAAATCTCGCAGCCAAGCTGCAGCTTGAGGGCGTGATCATCGAGCGTGACAGTGTCAGCAGAATTGAGATCGGCACGCGCTTTGTGGCGGATTACGAAATTGCCGCACTATGTAAAATTCTGCACGTTACTCCCGGCTATTTATTGGGGATGGAATAGCCGTACGCACACCTCTTATAACCACTTTCATAGGATGAAAGTTTTTGATCGACCTTTTTTCAAAAAAGGTCGCGGGTCAAGGGCAGAGCCCTTGTCGCGCCCGCAGGCGCGAAACACTTGTTACGGCGTTTTAATTTGCGTAGCAAATAATTTGCGTAGCAAATATTTCTTCTTTTGCGCCTACTTGCACAAAAAAGAACGGAGAGAATTTCCACAACGTAAAAAACAAAGGGAGTTACCTTCTCTCTGCATTCTTAGCGGAGAAATAGGCAGGCACAAAACTTCGGCAGAGAACTTGTTTTCTCTGCCGATTTGTGATATAATGGAACTAACGGAAAGCCTTCCTCCGAGAGGAAAGTGGCACGGCGTAGCCGTGACGGAAGGAGTCTGCGAAACTTTGAGTTTGGAGTAATCTCATTGTAACGCACTCTCCCTCAGTCAGCTTCGCTGACAGCTCCCTCCCGGAGGGAGCCTTGGGATACGTGCAACCTTAGGGGTATGGGCTTTGCCCTGTGCCTTTGTAATACAAAGGCGAAACTGGCGATAAAACAGAATGATAAATAAAAAATTGATGAAAGAAGGTGCTTGATATGAAAGAAGATATATTCAATGGGAATATAAAAAAAGAGTATATCAACTATGTAAAGTTTTCTTTGGCTTTTGCTTCTATACTATTCTTCATTTTCTTCGTTTTCTTTTTGTTGTTCGCTTTGTTATATGAAAAAATAGAATATGCCGCAAGAATAATGATGTTTATTTTCTCCGGCTTGTGTTTTCTTGCCTCATTCTTGTATCCAACAGTATCAATTTATGCGATAAGAAATTACTCAAAACATCCCAAATTAGCCAGAACAATGATTAAACCATTTGTTTTCCAGGATTTTGATAGAGATATACTACGATACATTATAGAAAGGGACACTAAGAAAAACAGAAAAAAGTAAAAGACCAATTCCAATTTATCGAACAGAATAGATCGAATGCCGACAGATTTTTTAAAAACTCTGTCGGCATTAATTATTTGTTTGCTGCGAATCAAATCTGCGCCATATGAACGAACAAAAAATGGTTTTTCCGCTAAGGACATTGCTCCTTCAGGTAATTCCCTTTTTTGTTGAAATCCGTAGGGGAGGATATCATCCTCCCGCACGCGATGAGAACGGAACGTTTTCGGATATCACAATCATAAACCTTTTTCGTGCGGGAGGATGAATTTGCTTGCAAATATCCTCCCCTACAGAATTGGATTGTTGGTTTCTTTTATTGAGCAAATCGTTTCCGTTCTTTTTTGTTGGGATGTTGTGTGAGAAAACCGTTTCCGTTCTTTTTGAGCAAAGAGGCCCAAAAAGAACCAAAAAGGCCGTTGGAGAGCTTTCGCCTCTGCGGAGGCGACAAGGGCGCTGCCCTTGACCCGCGAGCCTTTGAAAAGGCTCGATCCAAACTTTCATCCTGTGGGGGGATCCGTCCCGGGTGGCGGCGGGCGAAAACTTTCATCCTGTGGGGGGATCCGTCCCGGGTAGCGGTTTGTGTTGAAATTACGTGAATTATTCTCGCTCAGCCCTTGAAATCATTGACATTTTTCGCGATATATGATATAATGAATTATCTATTTTCATTACCCCCAAAAGGAGTATTTTTATGGTCATTACAGACGTTTTAGATAACAACGCGCGACTGTATGCAGACGAGGTGGCTCTCGTGGAGATCAATCCCAAATTTGAGCCCGAAAGCCGCATTACCTGGCGCGATTATGCGCTCATGCAGCCCCAGCCCGGTCAGCCCTTCCGCCGCGAGATCACCTGGGAGCAATTCTGGAAACGCGCCAACCGCTTTGCCAATCTCCTCCTCTCCCGCGGATGCCGCAAGGGCGATAAGGTCTCGATCCTGATGATGAACTCGATCGAATGGCTGCCCATCTATTTCGGCATTCTCAAGGCAGGCGCGGTTGCCGTTCCGCTCAATTACCGCTATACCGCAGACGAGATCAAATACTGCCTGGACAAATCCGACAGCTCCATGGTCATCTTCGGCCCCGAATTCATTGGCCGTATGGAGTCCATCAGCGATCGCATTCCGCGCGTTCGCCATCTCTTTTACGTAGGCGAGGACTGCCCCGCATTTGCCGACAGCTATGACAAAATGATCGCATACTGCACCTCGCGTCAGCCCGACATTACGCTCTCGGAGGACGACGACGCAGCCATCTACTTCTCCTCCGGCACGACCGGCTTCCCAAAAGCCATCCTGCACGCGCACCGCTCACTGACGCATGCCATGCTGACCGAGCATAACCATCACGCTCAGACGCACGACGACGTATTTCTTTGCATCCCGCCCCTTTACCACACAGGCGCGAAAATGCACTGGATGGGCAGCTTCTTTGCAGGCGGCAAGGCCGTTTTGCTCAAGGGCGTCAACCCCGAGTGGATCCTCAAAGCCGCATCCGATGAAAAATGCTCGATCGTTTGGCTCTTGGTTCCGTGGGCGCAGGATATTCTGGACGCGCTGGAGCGCGGTGAGCTGAAAATGGAGGATTACGACCTCTCGGCTTGGCGACTGATGCACATCGGTGCACAGCCCGTTCCGCCCTCGCTGATCAAGCGTTGGCTGGAGGTATTCCCCTCTCATCAATACGACACCAACTACGGCCTGAGTGAATCCATCGGCCCCGGCTGCGTGCACCTTGGCGTGGAAAACGTGGACAAGGTTGGCGCGATCGGCAAGGCAGGCTTTGGCTGGAAGACCCGCATCATTGATCCCTCGGGCAGAACAGTTGCCCGCGGCGAGGTTGGCGAACTTTGCGTCAAGGGCCCCGGCGTTATGAACTGCTATTACAACGATCCCGAGGCCAGCGCAGAGGTGCTGCGCGACGGTTGGCTGCTGACCGGTGACATGGCCATGGAGGACCCTGACGGATTTATCTACCTGGTCGACCGCAAAAAGGACGTCATCATCACGGGCGGCGAAAACCTCTACCCCGTTCAGATCGAAAATCACATCCGTGCGCATGCAGCCGTCAAGGACGTGGCCGTCATCGGCTTGCCGCACGAGCGTCTTGGCGAGATTGCGGCTGCCATCATAGAATTCAAGGAGGGCTGCAGCGCGACCGAGCAGGAGATCGAGGATTTCTGCGCGACCCTGCCTCGCTACAAGCGTCCTCGCAAGATCATTTTTGCAACCATTCCCCGCAATCCCACAGGCAAGATCGAAAAGCCCAAGCTGCGTGAGCAGTACTGCGGCGGCAGCCTGGTGGAAAAGCAGATCCAACACTAAACAAGGAGCGATTTACATATGTCCAAAAAGCTTATGCTCGGAAATGCGGCCGTTGCACGCGGCGCATATGAGGCCGGTGTACGCGTGGTATCCTCTTACCCCGGCACTCCCAGCACCGAGATTACCGAAAATATTGTGCAATACCCCGAAATCAACGTTGAGTGGGCCCCCAACGAAAAGGTGGCCGCCGAGGTTGCCATCGGTGCGGCGATCGGCGGCGGCCGCGCCATGACCTGCTGCAAGCACGTTGGCCTCAACGTCATGGCCGACCCCTTCTTTACAGCGTCCTACACAGGTGTCAACGCGGGTCTTGTGATTGCCGTGGCAGATGACCCCGGCATGCATTCCTCTCAAAACGAGCAGGATTCCCGCCACTATGCAAAGGCCTCCAAGCTGCCCATGCTGGAGCCCTCGGACTCCTCGGAGTGCTTGGAATTCACCAAGCTGGCCTTCGACCTCTCCGAGCAATTTGACACCCCTGTGCTTCTGCGCCTTTCCACCCGTATCTCTCACTCGCAGAATCCCGTAGAGATCAGCGAACGCAAGGAGATCGCGGTCAAGCCCTACGAAAAGAGCATTCCCAAGTACGTCATGATGCCCGCAATGGCCATTGGCAAGCACGTGGTAGTCGAGCAGCGTCACCTGGATCTGGTAAAATACGCCGAGACCTCGCCGCTCAACGTCATCGAGGACAATGGCGCGCGCATCGGCGTGATCGTATCCGGCACGACCTATCTGTACGCGCATGAGGCGCTGGGCAGCTCTGTCAACTACTTAAAGCTGGGCATGGCTTATCCCCTGCCCGAGCAGAAGATCAAGGATTTTGCCGCTTCGGTGGACACCCTTTGGGTGATCGAGGAGTTGGATCCCTTTATTGAAGAGCACTGCAACAACATCGGCGTCAAGGTTTCGGGCAAGCAGCACTTTACCATGCTTGGCGAATACACCCCCGCTATGATCCGCACCGCGGTGCTTGGCACGCCCAATCCCGCATATATCGCGCTTGAATCCGCTATCCCCGGCCGTCCGCCCGTCATGTGCGCGGGCTGTCCGCACAGAGGAACGTTCTACGTTCTCAAAAAGTTGGGACTGACCGTCTCGGGCGACATTGGCTGCTATACGCTGGGCGCGGTCGCTCCCCTTGCATCGGTGGACACCACCATCTGCATGGGCGCATCGGTGGGCGCGGCCTTCGGCATGGCCAAGGTGCGCGGTGAGGAGTTCAACAAAAAGCTGGTCAGCGTGATCGGTGACTCCACCTTCATCCATTCGGGCATTACGGGACTGATCGACATCGTTTACAACAAGGGCGCGAACACAGTCATCGTGCTGGACAACTCAATCACCGGCATGACCGGTCACCAGCAGAATCCCGCCATGGGCAAGACCATCCGCGGCGAAGATACCCGCGCAGTCGACCTGGTCGCACTCTGCCACGCAGTCGGCGTGGATCGCGTGCGCGTGGCCGATCCCTTTGACCTTAAAACCTTTGAGGCAGTCGTCCGCGAAGAACTGGCTGCAGATGAGCCGTCCGTGATCATCGCACAGCGTCCCTGTGCACTGCTCAAGCACGTTAAGTACATAGGTACCTGCGAAATTACAGACAAGTGCCGCAAGTGCAAGCTCTGCATGAAGCTTGGCTGCCCTGCCATCTCGGTTCAGGCAGACGGCTCGGTCAAGATCGACGCCACGCAATGTAACGGCTGTGGCCTTTGCACAGGCGTTTGCCCGTTTGGCGCAATTGAAAAGAAGGAGGACTGACCATGAAAAGCGTAAATATTATGATCGTGGGCGTGGGCGGCCAGGGCACTTTGCTTGCCAGCCGCATTCTCGGCAACGCCATTCTCTCGCTTGGCTATGACGTCAAGGTCTCCGAGGTGCACGGCATGTCGCAGCGCGGCGGCAGCGTGGTCACCTACGTCAAGTACGGCGACAAGGTCTACTCCCCCGTCATTGACAAGGGCGAGGCAGACATCATTCTCGCCTTTGAGCAGCTGGAGGCTCTGCGCGCACTGCCCTATCTCAAAACGGGCGGCAAAATGATCGCCAACACGCAAAAGATCAATCCCATGCCGGTCATCACAGGTGCGGCTACCTATCCCGAAGGCATTCTCGAGACGCTTGGCGCAAAGGTTGACCTGACCGCGCTTGACGCGCTTGCCATGGCCAAGGCCGCAGGCAATACCAAGGCAGTCAACGTGGTGCTTATGGGCGTGATGGCCAAGAACACCGACATTCCATACGAGACTTGGGTCGAATCGGTGCGCGCATGCGTTCCCGCCAAGTTCCTTGAAGCGAACCTGCGCGCCTTTGACGCAGGATATCACTACACCGCGGAGGCGTGACATGGCAGAAAGATCCTCCACCACATGGAAAAAGATTCTGATCATTGTCTACATCGTCCTCTCCCTTGCAGGCTTTGCGGCCATTCTGATCATTCCCGCCTCGCGCGAGGTGTTCAAAACGCTTTCAGGTACGCACCCCTACCTCATGGGCTTTGCGAAATTCGCCATTCTCGCAACAGCGGGCGAGCTGCTGGCCGTGCGCCTTGCCAAAAAGGAATGGCTTCTGCCCTCTTACGTGTGGGCAAGATTTCTGATCTGGGGCGTTATCGGCGTCTGGATCACCTACATGATGAAGATCTTCGGTGCGGGCGTGGGCGCTTTGATGGCAAGCGGCCTGTTGCCCAACCCCGAACACGAACTGCTGAACAGCTTTATCAAGGCATTCATGATCAGTGCCACCATGAACCTCTCCTTCGGACCGACCTTCATGGCGCTGCACAAGTGCTCGGACACCTATCTTGACATCCGTGCCACGGGCAAGCGCAAGATCAGCCTTGCAAACGTCATTCACAAGGTGGATTGGGAAAAGTTTGCGTCCTTTACGCTGCTTCGCACCGTACCCCTTTTCTGGATTCCCGCACACACCCTGACCTTTATGCTCCCTGCCGAATATCAGGTGGCCATGGCGGCCGCACTCTCGGTGGCACTGGGCATTATCCTCAACCTCAAAAGAAAAAAAGCATAAACCCATAAATCCTACAAAGAAAAGAGAACTCTCATGGCTATCAGACACCCCGAAATTGAATGTATGCCTCGCGAGCAGATCGTCGCGATGCAAAACGAACGACTTGTCGCACAAGTCAAGCGTTGCTACGAAAACGTAGAATGCTTCCGCAAAAGAATGGATGAGGCAGGACTGACTCCCGACGACGTACACGGCGTCGAGGATCTTGCCAAGCTCCCCTTCTCCTACAAGAGTGACCTTAGAGATTACTATCCCTTCGGCCTTTTCGCCACCCCCATGTCCGAGATCGTGCGTGTGCACGCGTCTTCCGGCACAACGGGCAAGCGAATCGTGGTTGGATATACCAAAAACGACCTGGCCATGTGGTCCGACTGCGTTGCCAGAATGATGGAGGCGATCGGTCTTGACGAGCGCGATATCGTGCAGGTCTCCTACGGCTACGGCTTATTCACCGGTGGTCTCGGTGCACACGGCGGTACCGAGGCGCTGGGTGCGACCGTCATCCCCATGTCCTCGGGCAACACCTCCCTGCAGATTCAGACCATGGTGGACTTTGGTGCTACCGCACTTTGCTGCACGCCCTCTTACGCCCTCTACCTGGGCGAGGAGATTGAGCGTCTGGGACTCAAGGGACAGCTCAAGCTCAAGGCGGGCATTTTCGGTGCAGAGCCCTGGAGCGAGGACATGAGACTGCAGATTCAGGAGAAGCTGGGTCTGAAGGCTTACGATATTTACGGTCTTTCCGAAATTCTCGGCCCGGGTGTGGCCTGCGAATGCGAATGCCAGGCCGGCATGCACGTCTGGGAGGACCACTTCATCCCCGAGATCATTGATCCCGACACCTGCGAGGTGCTGCCCGAGGGTGAGTCGGGCGAGCTGGTATTCACCACCATCACCAAGGAGGGCTTCCCCCTGATCCGTTACCGCACCCGCGACATCTGCTCGCTCAACTACGAAAAGTGCGCTTGCGGCAGAACCCACGTACGTATGCGCAAGCCCAGCGGCAGAAGCGACGACATGCTGATCATCCGCGGCGTCAACGTATTCCCCTCTCAGATCGAAGAGGTACTGCTCCGCGTCAGCGGCGGCGACATCACACCCAACTATCAGATCGTGGTGGATCGCGTCAACAACACCGACACCTTTGACGTCAACGTGGAAATGAGCGAGACGCTGTTCGCGGACGATATCCGTTCGATCGAGGCAGTGGAAAAGCGCATTACCTCGGGACTTCGCGATATGCTTGGCATTTCCGCCAAGGTGCACCTGGTCAACCCCAAGACCATTGCGCGCAGCGAGGGCAAGGCAAAGCGCGTGATCGATAACAGAAAATATTAAGAAGGAGCGTAATGAAATGAAGGTAAAGCAGCTTTCCGTATTTATTGAAAACCGCAAGGGCAATCTTGCGCCCGTGCTTTCGCACCTCTCCCGCGGCGGCGTGGACATCAGCGCGCTCTCTTTGGCAGATACCTCCGATTTCGGCGTTCTGCGCCTGATCGTGGACAAGGTGGAGCTGGCACAGCAGATCCTCTCTGAGGACGGCGTGATCGTCAAGGTCACCGAGGTGCTGGCCGTGGTCATGAACGACCATCCGGGCGGTGCTGCCGAGGTAGTCAACATTCTGGCTGACAATCACGTAGAGATCGAGTACATGTACGCCTGCGCAGGCAAGACATTGGGCAAGGCACTCATGATCGTGCGCGTGGATGACCCCGCAAAGGCCGAAGCGATTCTTTGCGCCAACGGCTTTGGCGACACCAAGGCAAACGAGATTTACAGAATTTGAGATAAATAGGATTTTATCTGAAAATCAGCAAAAAATAGCAGGAATCTGTTCAAGTATGAGCAGATTCCTGTTTTTTCGTTTCATTCAATACACTTTCGTTACAATATAAATCTTTTCCGATGCGTTCAGACAGCCCCTTTTCCCGCGGGCGTTCCGCTTCACTGCGTTCTCGCTCCACTGCGGGTCCTCTTCCCCTTCGGGGACGCCATATGTAAGTTGCCCGCATCAGCAGCGTCATAAGACGTGCGGCATGAAACTATCCCATGACGAGAAAAGTCAGCAGAACGAATGCGCGATGCAAAGGCGTCCCCGAAGGGGAAGAGGACCCGCAGCGAAATGAAGCACAGCGAAATGAGCGTCCGCGGGAAAAGGGGCCAAGTTAACAGATTGGACGAGCAATCATTTCCCCAATAATAATGATAGGATCATTGCAATAATTCATCCCTCATATGAATTTTTTCACTAATTCATCAACCCCATTGCCAAAGATTTTTCAATTTCATTAATATTTTGCGGGAGACAGAAACTCCTCCCCTACACAGATGCAAACATCCGTTTTCCGTAGGGGAGGGTTTTTTTCGCGATATTTATTCCTCGCCAAATACGCGGCGACACACAAGATATACGATCAAGAAAATGGACAGAGGAATCGAGATCAAAAGGATTCTCAGCACTACTCTCACCCATTTGCGCCGAATCTTTTTTACCCACTCAAAGGCTTCATCAAATAGCGGCTCAAACGGTTGAAAAATAATCTCCAATATGCCCCCTATCAAATCTTCCATGAAATATCAAAGCTCCTTTTTCTTCTTGCGAGCAACTGCCGCGGCAGCAACCGTGGCGACTGCCAACGCTGCCACGGGTGCGGCTACTGACTTGCATCCGCCCTCGGCAGGTGCTTCGCTCTCGCCCTCTGCGGGCACGGTGCTCTCTGTCTCGGCATCTGCATCCTTGCCGTTAAGCACGCGGAAGCTATACGCGGGCAGCGTGATGCTGTACCCGCCCTCGGTTGCCGTTACCTTGCCGTCGGCCTTGATCTGTGAGCCGTCGGTGGGCAGCTTATCTTCTGCAAACAGGTAGCTGTCCATCTCGCAATCGAACAGGCTCGTGGAAATATGAACCACCTGCTCGGCTGCCGAGCGGTTGACGGCGATCAGACTCCACGTGCCGTCGGGGGCCTTGACGCACACAGCATCAATCAGATTATCATCCTCACCCGTCACGGGATATACCTCCGAGCCCTTAGGGATATAATTGCAAAGCAGCCCCCACGCGTAATAGGTGGGACGATAGCTCCATTCTCCGTCGGTCTTGTAGCCGATCAAGCCCATGCTCATCAGACCGTAATTGTCGCCGCCGGTCTCGTTGTAATAATAGTACACATCGTGCAGCGGCCAGTAGGAAAGTCCGGACGCGCCTGCGCCCAGCGAATTGACCGCCATGGATGCAATAAACAAGCCGCGTCCGTAAGTTTCCGTTGACGCTGCCGCATACGCGCCCTGCGCGCTGCCGTCACCGAATTCACCGAATACATACGGCTTATCGGTGGAATAATTGGTTCTGCCGCCCACGAACTCATCGATCATATCGTCCAAGTACGGCATATCGTAGCTCCAGGAATAGGTATGCGAGTCAAACATATCGCACACGTCCTTCAAGGCGTCATACGTGCGGCAATACCAGCCAAGGCTTTGCGCGTCGTCCGCGCCGATCAGCTTGACGCTCTCCCGCAGCCCCGCATCCTTCAGATAGGCATCCACGGTTTTATAGTATTGCACGTAGCGGTCGAAATCCACCACGCCGCCCGACACCTTGAAGGAATAGCTGGGCTCATTCTGCAAGATCACGCCCTTGACGCAATCGTATCCCAGCTCCTCCTTGACGTAGCGCAGCACGGTGGTCACGTTCTCGGCCATTTCATCCAGATCGTTGGGCGCGCTGAGCCAGTCACCGCAATCGGGATAGGACAGCCAATCCCCTGCTGCTGCGCCCCACCAGGTCAGCGTGACGTCCACGCCAAGCTCCTGGCAGACCTGCAGATATGCAAAGGTACACTTGACCTCATCCGAATCCCAGCGGAAGTTTGCAAAATCCGCACTCTTCGGGTCATCGTTATCGTTAGCAGGCTCAAACCACTCGGGCATGACCATCATGCGCACGCTCTGCAGACCCATCTCGTCTATGCGCTGCTTGATCAGATCCAGATCCTCTTCGGTGACACCGCGCTCCAGATTGACCGGCAACAGCAGCTTGGGATCCCACTCACAGCCAAGGCCTACCGTGGGAAACTTGTTGGGCGTGTCGGACACGGTCAGATCGTACGTGCCGCTCTCAGCCTCTGCGCCTATGTTGGTCATTTCAAATACGGTCACATTATCCACCAGCACAGAGCCTGTGCTGAACCAGATTCTCGGACCTGCGTTGACGTTGACCGCATTCTCATTGGTGATCGTAAAAATAAAGTTCAGCTTGACCCATCCGTCACTCGTGCCGTAATGCGAGGAGGAAGCCATCTCACCGATGTTGTTTCCGGCAGCGTCATACATGGTCATGCCCAAAGTGACGCCCGATCCATCGGAAGAAATGTTCTCATATTTGACGTCCGCCTGCATCAGATAGGTCTTTCCGTAAGACATATTAGCATACTGAAACGCGCTGTTCGCCATAGGCGTCTCGTTGGTCATGCGCAAGGCGCCCGAGCCATCCACGCCCTCTCCCTTGGCATACTCAACCGTGCAATTCGCAGGGTCGTTACTCCAGGATTGCCAGTTATTCAGCTTTCTTTCAAAATCTCCGTTTTTGAACATATTCTTCTCTGCAGCACCTGCTCCAAATACCGAACAAGTTGACAAGATAAGCAGGCAGGTAATTCCTGCACAGATCCAACGCCTCAGCATATCCTTACCTCCAATGTCTGTGATGTAGTGATTTTATTATAGCACAGCTTTGCCTATTATGTCAAGCCGCCATTTCTGATCAAAGTACAAAAGACCTCCGCATAAGCGGAGGTCTTTGATTGGGTCATCAGACCGGGATATCGTAAAAATTGCAATACCAGATCACGTTAAACACAATGCCGACGGCAAGGAACGCCAGTCCAACGATCAGCATGGCAAAATCGAAGGCCTTTTTCAATTCCTTCATTTTGCGCTCGCGGTAATCACCGTACAGCTCCTGCTTTTTTCTGCCCATGGGGACAAACCAGGTCAGCACAACGTTTCTCAGGATAAATCCAATACCGAGCAGCGCGCCCTGGCTGCTGACAAACATCAGTCCTGCAAACATGGACACCAGAATGCCGGACACGAAGAATCCGTCAGCCAGAACCATGAGATTCTTGCCAAGATCATCCGTAAAAAAGCCCTTGATGGCGAATACGCCGACCGTAATCAGCGAGGCAATACCGAACCAAACCAGAAAATTGATGAGAAATTTCTTATTTTCCTGTTTCACTACGTCTTAACCTTCCATCTCGCCATTGACGATCTTCTTATACTTGATCTCCTCTGCATTGTTGCAAAGTACGAAATGTCCGGGGCTGATCTCGCGGAAGGAGGGCTTATCCACAGAATAATCGTGCTCTGCAATCGGATTGTACGTAATTCTGGTACGCTGCTTCTCGTAAACCGGGTCAGGCAGCGGAATTGCGGACAACAGCGACTTGGTATAGGGGTGCAGCGGATGCTTGAACAGCTCGTCCGAATCTGCAAGCTCTACCATCTTACCAAAGTACATAACACCGATTCTGTCCGAGAAATACTTCACGACAGACAAATCGTGCGCGATAAACAGGATGGTCAGGCCTTGGCTTTCACGCAGATCGTTGAGCAGGTTGATGACCTGCGCCTGAATGGATACGTCAAGTGCGGAAACCGGCTCGTCCGCGATGATCATTTCGGGCTGCATCACAACGCTTCTCGCAATACCGATACGCTGACGCTGACCGCCCGAGAACTCGTGGGGATAACGGTCTGCATGCTCACGCACAAGACCAACCGTCTCCAGAATTTCGTATACCTTCTTGTTAATATACTCCTTGTCGGTCACACCGTTGATGATCAGGCCCTCTGCGATGATATCGCGGACCGTCATACGGGGGTCAAGAGACGCGATGGGGTCCTGGAAGATCATCTGGATTTGGGTGATATACTTGCTCTTTTTTGCAACGCGACGTCTGTTCTTGTATTCTCTTTGCAGCGCCTTGGTCTGTGCTGCATCGCCCTTTGCAATCTGGAACTTTTCAGCAAATTCCTCGTCCAAGGCTTTGATCAGAGAAGCCGCATACTGCTTATCCACTTCCTTATGGTCGAACTTGGCATCTCTGATGAGAACCTTGTTCTTGGCAATGGTTTCTGCGAGCTCATTCTTGATCAGTCTGATCTCCGCCTCGATCTCTGCTCTTCTCTGGGCACTGGCGGGCTTTTCCTCCTTAAGTGCCTGGATCTTCTTCTTGGCGTCAGCACGTGCATTGGCGATCGCATCCTTATAGGAGCGCGTACCTGCACTGATTCGCTGACCCTTGAAATATACGTTACCCGAGGTAATATCGTAAAGCTTGATGATAGAACGGCCTGTGGTCGTCTTACCGCAACCGGACTCACCGACAAGACCAAAGGTCTCTCCCTTTCTGATTTCAAAGCTGACATCGTCAACTGCCTTGAGGTCCTTGCGTCCCAAACGGAAATACTGGCAAAGGTGGTCTACTTTCAGCAATACTTCTTGGTTCTGCTTATCCATTGTTGCCACCTCTTTCCTTCATTCTATTGATACGCTCGGTGATGATCTTGGGCATTTCTACCTTGGGAGCATTGGGATGGAGCAACCAGGTTGCCGCATAGTGTGTGGGCGAAACCTGATACATAGGCGGCTGCATTTCGAAGTCGATCTCCATTGCGTACTTGTTTCTTTCCGCAAACGCGTCTCCAACGGGAGGATAGATCATATTCGGAGGGGTACCGGGAATAGCGTCCAGCTTTTCGTTGGTATCCAGGTCAGGCATAGAGGACAGCAGTGCCCAGGTGTAGGGGTGCTGAGGATTGTAGAAGACCTCTTCTGCGGTACCGTACTCTACGATCTTACCGGCATACATCACGGCAATTCTGTCTGCCATATTTGCAACGACGCCAAGGTCGTGCGTAATAAAGATAATGGAAAGGTTACGCTCTCTCTTAAGCTTGTTGATCAGCTCAAGGATCTGTGCCTGAATGGTTACGTCAAGCGCCGTGGTGGGCTCGTCGCAGATCAGGATGTCGGGGTTAGCCGAAAGCGCGATCGCAATAACGATACGCTGACGCATACCGCCGGAGAACTCAAACGGATACTGTCTGAAGCGCATTCTTGCCTCGGGGATACCAACCTCCTCCATGAGCTTGATCGCCTTTTCCTTGGCAATACGCTTGGTCAGCTTATTGACGATCTGAGATGCCTTTTCCTTCAGGAAATCAATGATCTCAATGCAACGCTGATCGTAATTCACGTTTCCTGCGTTTGCAACGTCTGCTACGAACTTGTTCATCACGCGGGTCAGTACGGATGCGATATTCTCGATCTGTACCTCGGGCTCGATCACTGACTTGGGGACAACAGTCCACTCTACGGTCTTACCCTTTGCAAGCAAGGCCTCTCTCTTTGCGGTCTGCTTTGCAAAGCGAGCCTCTTCCTTGGGATTGTTCTTGATATAGTAGAAATACTTCTCAACCTCTCTCTCCAAAGCACCGCCAAAGGTATAAGCAACGTTATCCTTGATGATCGCCAAGGGATCGATGGCAGAAAATACACTTCTCTTAATGCTCTTGCAGATCTCTTCGGCCTCACGCTCGGTGAAATTGCCTGCCTTGAAGAAATCGATCGTCTTCTGCAGCTCGGTAATGGCTTCCTTCTTATTCTCCAGCGTCTTTTCAAAGGAATACTGGACAGCAATCTTTTCCAAGTCGATGAACGAATTCATAAAATCGTCCATCAGGAACTTGTAAGCCATTTCGTTTGCTTGCTCCGCGGGCATACGGCTCAGATCCACCTCGGGATGCTTGTATACGTAATACCCGATTCTGAAGAAGTTATAGGGCGTCTGGGCAAGCATATCCTGCGCAGTCATCTTGACAGCCTCAAGCACCTTTACAGTCGCAGCGGTTGCCACCTTCTGCGATGCCTTTTCGCCTGCAGCCTTGTTGACCGAGTTCTTTTCATTGTTAACAGCTTCAATAAGCGCAGCACCGTGACCCTTGAGCAGATCTGCGTACTTCGAGGTAAAATACTTGTCTTGGATCATTTCCAGCTTGCGGGCAATTTGCTTAAGATCACCCACAGCATCGATCTTCTGGTTCTTTTCGGTCATGAAGAGGTAGTCCTCCATGAGCGCGATCAGCTCCTCGGTGTGCGTGCGGGACTCTGCGTAGCTGTTCTCCAGATTGATCGCCTGGATGTTAAAGCTATCAAAGGTCTTGATATAGCGATCCACGTCAGCTTCGGAGAAATAATGGTTTCCGCTTTGCACCAGGGCCTTCTTCATGGTCTCGGACAAAATCGCAAGGGTTTTGTTGAAGGTAACGCGGCCTTCCTTACGGTTGGCTTTGTTCTTGAGCAGCATTGCCTCGGTAATCTGTCTGCCGATACGCATGATGGGGTTGAGCGAGGAAAGCGGATCCTGGAAGATCATTGCGATCTTGTCACCGCGCAGCTTGTGCATTTCTTCCTCGGGTATACGGGTCAGATCCTGACCGTCATACAGGATCTCGCCACCCTCATAGATGGCGTTGACTGCAGAAATACCCATGATGGCCTTGGAGGTAACCGACTTACCCGAGCCGGACTCACCTACGATCGCCAAGGTTTCGCCCTTGTAAAGGTCGAAGGAAATATCACGTACTGCCTGCACCTTGCCTCCGTCCGTACGGAAGGAGACCTTCAAATTATTAACTGACAGTTTAATTTCTTTATTATTCATTTACTCCTCCGATCCTCTGAGCGACGGGTTGAACGCGTCTCTCAGACCATTACCGAACAAGTTGAAGCTGAGCATCAGAAGCACCAGGAACGCGCAGGGGAACAGGGCGACGAAGGCTCTGTACGCTTCACCCGTTGCAAACGCCTTTTGTCCTGCATTGATCAGTGTACCGACACTGGTCAGACTGCCCGCTTCGAGGTTGATAATGCCCAGGTAGGAAAGGCTGGTCTCCGAGTAGATCATGGAGGGGATGACCAGCGCAACGCTGGTAACAATGGTACCGATACCGTTGGGGAAAATGTGCTTGAACATGATTCTTGCATCACCTGCACCCAGCGTTCTTGCAGCCAGAACGTACTCCTGGTTCTTGAAGCGGTAGAACTGCATACGCGTTCTGCCTGCCATACCGATCCAACCGGTTGCAAAGAAGGAAATAAACAGGATGATTGCACTTTGGATATCCACCAACTCGTATAGCGCGTGCTTCAGAATAAATGCACCTACGTGGTATTTGAGCAGCGTGATGATGATCATGGAAGGAACAGAACCCAGGATCTCACAGAAACGTTCCATGGCAAGGTCCAGCTTGCCACCGAAGTAACCCGAGATAGAGCCCCAGATCACGCCGACAACAAAGTTGACGATTGCAACGATGGATGCGAAAATGAAGGAGAATCTTGCACCGTATGCAAGGCAAGCAAAGATATCCTTACCCGTATCGGTTGCACCGAACAGGAACAGAGGCTCGGTGATACCGTCGTTCTTTTCCTGGGTGTGCTCATAGATATAGTACTCGTAGTATTCGACTCTGACCTGCACAGTGCTGGGCAGCTGAACACCGTAAGCATAGTAATACGTGTTCTTTTCCTTGACGATCTTGCCGTTTTTGTCTCTTACTGCAAGGCCGTTCTCGTCATATACGGTAACCTCTTCCACAATACCGTCCTCGCCCTCAATTATCAGAGAATCGTAGGGTGCTACGGTAGAGGGCATGCTGTCAAGCTCGTACTTCCAGTAGTTGGGAATGAAATCGCCGTTCTCATCCAGCTTGGGACGCAGAATGGATGCATTCTTGTTTTCTACTACGTAGTAAACGTTTGCATCATACTTATTCTTTTCCAGCGTGGGTCTATCGGAAACCTTGACCACAGGATACAGAACCTGACGGCCGGTTTCATTCTGATATCTCTGGATATCCTCGTACTTTTCGGGAGTGATCTCCTTGTACTTACCAAAACCGATACCGTAGTAAGTGTCGTAGCGATAAGTATAGGTTCCGTCCTCTTCTTTGGTCACCTCACCCTTGATGACGTCTCTGCCGGTCTCGGCAGCAAGTGCCTGATCCTTGAGATAACCGATCGTGTTGGTATTCTTCTCTCTTGCACCATCCCAAAAAGGAATGTTGTGCTCAGCAAAGAATTTGTTCTTGGGAGTTGCATACGCATACGTCATATCGTAGTATGCGGGCGTAAAGGGTGTAAAGAAGGGTGCGATAATTGCAAACAAAACAAGGAACAGAATGACGATCGCGCCAACGACCGCGCCCTTATTTTTTGCAAAGCGACGGAATGCGCCCTGCCAATAGCTGACAGGCTTTGTTTCAAACTTTTTATCGTGACTTAAGTCGTTTCTCTTGGCAAATCGGAATTTTTCCGCGGGGATGTTTTGGTACTGATTATAATTCGTCATACTTACTTCGCCCCCATTCTGATTCTCGGGTCAATAATACCATAACTGATATCGATTACAATGCTCGCTGTCAGACCGACCAGAGTATAGAATCCGGACAGAAGCATAAAGAAATCGTAGTCCTGGAACGTAATAGAGTTTAGGTAGAGTCCGCCCACACCGTTGATACCGAACATTTTTTCAATGATCAGAGAGCCGGAGAGGACAGAGATAAATTCACTCAAAATAGAGGGGAAAATAACGACCATAGAGTTACGCATTGCATGGCGGAAAATGGCCTGTCTCTTGGTCAGACCCTTGGTTCTTGCCAGCAGCATGAACTCGCCCGTCAGCACCTCGGAAAGCTCTGCACGGGTGTAACGCGCGTATCCTGCAACCGAGCCAAGGCAAAGCGCAAATACCGCGGGCAGCATAGACTTGAATACCGGCCAGGTGAAATACTGGTTACTGGTGGACATGTTCAGCGGGAAGATGTTGAACTTGAAGCACAGCAGGTACTGGATCAGAAGAGCCAGCACGATGGACGGCAGAGAGATCAACAGAATGATAAAAATGTTGATCACCTGGTCCTGCCACTTATTCTTTTTGAGCGCAGCCAAAATACCCAGGCCAAGACCGATGGGAACACCGATCAAGCTGGAGTAGATGTTAATCAGAATTGTGGGAGGAAGATGGCTGGTAAATACCTTCCAGATGTTCATGTTGAGATACTCACCGTAGGTGGTGACGATACCGAAGTCACCCTGGGTGATAATTCTCTTGAGGTACGTGCCGTACTGGATGAGAATCGGCACTCTGTCATAAGACCAAACGCCGTTTTCTCCTTCTTTGATGTTCGTGATCCAGCCTCTGCCCTCGAGTGTTTTCATAACCACCTCGGGGTCCTGTCCCGGGAGAGCACCCGTGGGGATAGGCAGCAGCTTGATCAGCACAAAGCACATCGTGAAAATGATGAGGAATGTGAACAGCATCAAGCCCAAACGCTTGGTCACATATTTAAACATATACATAGGTTTTTCTCCTCTGTTTTGTTGTTTTCGCGTTCATATTCCGAGCCCGAAGGCCCGAAGATCCAAAGGACCTTTGCGCGCCAAATTGCGCGCTATCACAAATTGATCCTGCGATCAATCAATTTTCAAAGCCTATAAGTTGTCTTTTTTACTGTTGATGTACGTAATAATATGCCGTTTTAGGTGCAACGGCGCAGACGTTGAACAGTCTTTTAAAATTCTTTACGTTCTTTTTTGATAGTCTATGAACTTTTGTAAATGTGGGTAAATACGCAAATCAGCGGTGAGCGCGATGGCTCACCGCCGTTTGCTTAGATATTAAAGAACTAACAAGTCAGCTCTTCAATGATTACTCGGACTTCTTGTACTCAGCGGAGAGGTCATTGCCGTTAGCAGCAACGAATTCCTGCCATTCAGCATCGGTGTAGTTAACCTCAATGTATCTCAGGCCGCCGAAGCCCATGAAGGTGTGCTCGTCCTCAGAGAAGTAAGAGAACTTAGCGCCCAGGAAGGATCCGCCACCGTCAGCGATCAGCATAACGGAACGGGACTCCTTAATGGTAACCTCTTCCAGAGCGGAGAGGACCATCAGTCTTGCTTCAACAGGAGCGTAACCGTCGCCCCAGTTGTACTGCTTTTCCTGCTCCTCGGAAGCTGCCAGACCGTTCAGGCAGAAGTACCAGTTCTGGATGCTCATGGTGATTTCCTCACCTGCACCCTCGTAGTCGCCTGCGGGCATGGTCAGAGTCATAGGAATGGAGCTGGTATCCCAGTACATGTGGTAGTTCAGGGAGTCATCGGGGTTAACGAATGCGCCGATGATGTCGAAGGGGTTGAATGCGTTACCGGAGAAGCCGTAACCGAAACCGATCTGAGTTGCGCCGGAACGGAAAGCTTCTGCCCACTGAGAACCTGCGGATGCGTCGAATACGACGTCGATCTTGTCCTCAAGAGCGGTGCCCTTGGTCAGATCGTCCAGGATGCCCTGGAGGTAATCAGCTCTGAATCTCTGCTTATCAGTATCAGAGGAAGAACCGTAAACGATGGTGATGTTCTTGGAAGAATCGTAGCCATACTTCTCGGGATCAGCAAGCAGGATATCGATAGCAGCCTGCATCTTTTCCTTAGCGAGAGTGGGGTTGTAACCGGTGAGTGCTTCGTAAGCGTCATCGGTGGACAGACCGGTCAGAGAACCGCTGGACCAGGTGCCGTCAGCAGCCTGCTCGAAGCCGTATGCACGGAGGATACCCTCTTTTGCGGTCTTGGTGTTACGGTACTGGCCGCCGTCAGCCAGGTCGGGAGCGTTTTCGATGTCATAGTAGTAAGCAACGTTGATCAGACCGAAGCAAGGAACTGCGGAACCGGGCCAGATCTTTTCAACGACGTCACTTCTGTTCAGAGCGAGGTTGAATGCGTGACGGAATTCCTGGATAGCCAGAATACCGTTGTTGTTTTGGCTGTTCTTCAGCACGTCGAGGTTGGAGTACAGCTGCATACCGAAGGTACCGGTAGAGGTAGAGGTGAAGTAAACGTACTTGGAGTCGATGTACTCGCCTACGTTTTCAGTCTGGAGGGAAGCGTCGTCGTAAGTACCGTTCAGGAAGCCCATCCACTTGGTAGCGAACTCCTCAACCTTACGGCAGTTGATAGCGGTAATGTTGTACTGGTTCTTGTACTGTTCCATGTTCCAACCGTACCAGTACTCGTTCTTTTCCAGTCTGTAGTGAGAACCTGCCTCAAACTCAACGAGCTTGTAGGGGCCCCAGGAAGCGGTGGTCTCGAGAGAGGAGTTGTACTTGGAGGTCCAGAGAGTTGCGCCTTCAGCAGGCTCAATTCTTGCAGCGTCATACTTTGCCTTGTGTACCAGAGGCAGGCTGGAGAAGTAGTAGGGAGCCCATACGGACAGGCTGCCGTCTTCTCTCAGGAATTCGAAGTTGATGTCCATGCAGACAACGATAGCGTTCTCCTCGGGAATAGCGTATACGCCAACGGTTTCCCAAGCAACCTCATCACCGTAACCGGAGATGTAGAACAGGGTTTCCTTGAACAGCTCGGTCTGAGTAGCCTCATCCATGGTGCTCCAGTCCATACCGAAGGGCATCAGAGCGTAGCCGATCAGTTCCTTAGCAGTTTCCATGTTCTCAGCGGTGATCAGAGTGTAGCCATACTCGTTAGCAGCATCAGCGATAACCTTCAGAGCTGCAACAGCCTCATCGGAACCAACGTAGTTGGTGATCAGGTCGGTCAGGGAGTAGCCAGCCAGGGTCATGCCGGTGGTGGTAACGTTCAGATAAACCTCTGCGCCTTCGATCTCGAAGGAGTAGTCGGGGGTCTCATCTGCGCCGTATGCGGGAACGATAGGAGCGTAGATGGGAGCGCCGGAGAAGAAGTATTCCTTAGCGTTCTTGATTCTGAGGGTGTCATAATAGGTGTTTGCGCGGAAGTTCATGAACTTGGGGTCCAGAACCTGCTGCATGGTCCACTCGAAATCAGCAGCGGTGATGGGAGTACCATCATCCCACTTCAGGTCCTCACGCAGGGTGATCTTCCAAGCGTAGCCGCCTTCTGCCTTCTGCTCGTCGGTGTAGCCCCACTTAGCGTCAACGGAAGAAGTTACGTCCTCCAGCTTGGTAGCTGCGGAGTAGTTGGTGGTGTACGCACCGGGAACGATAGCGTCCTTGTTGATGGAGCCGTCTTCGTTGTACTTCTCATCATTCTCGAACTTATAGTCATAGTCGAAGAAAGAGGAGCCAATGTAACTCATGATCTGAGTATCATTGTTGTCAGCGTAGGTCAGCTCATTCCAGTTACTGGGCATTACGCTGGTGGTGGTGTTGTACTCTGCCTGCTTCAGCTTAACCTGTTCTACAGGGCCCTCGGTCTTGGAACCGCAGCTAGCAATCATCAGAGCGACCAGAACCAGACATACAGCCATGGTAATCATGGATCTGAAATTTCTGTTCATAAATATGTCCTCCATTTATGAAATTTGTTTATTGTTTCATCTCTGTCCCACAGAATCTCTTTCATACTGAAGGCGGAATCCCTCAGAAAAACCCTACATTCAATATAAAAAACAGACTGCGTGATCATATGAACGGAACTATTGTAACACATAAAAAAACATTTGTCAATGACTTTGTTCATGAAAAATGAAAAAATTCTACAATAATGCAGAATATTTTTTCAGTTTTGCAGCCATTCCATAACGTTTATCGATAAATACGAGATTTCGGAATGAAAGAAGCCACCCTCAAACTTGCATTTATATGCGATACTTGTTTTTCCTGTCAAGCGACATGCGGAAGTCGATGCTCTCATCGGGCGGGCAGAGATCCCAGGCCTCGTCAAACAACGCGGCAAGCTCCTCCTCGGTCGGGTCCTCAATCCCCCGCTCTGCCGCCAGTCTCAGAGCACACAGACCGAACCAAAGATCGGTCAGCGTATTCTCGCCTTCGCTGATGGCGTGGTGCTCAACCCGGAAGAAATCCTCCAGATAGTCGGTCTTGCGCAGCCTGAGTGCCGCCACGGCCGCCGTGATGCAGATTCTGTCATCTGCCCTGCAATGATCGGGCAGCGAGCAGAACAGATCCCACGTCTTACCGTACAGGCCGCACGCATTCAGATACTGCAGATACTCGCTTGCAAGTGCGACGTCAGCATACGCACCCGGCAGCGCGATCGCCGCGTCGTAGTACGCTTGTGCCATGTCCGCATTCCCCGCTTCCCGCTCCAGCACGGCCAGGTTGCGCAACGCCCAGCAGTTGGGTGACGCGGTGCCCGATGCGATCCATGCCTCTTTTGCAGCCTCGGTGGCCTTTTTGTCCTCGATCTCATCGTACGCCTTAGTGGCAATCACCTCGGTATTGTGGCATTCGTAGGTCGCCACGCCCAGGTGTAACAGGTTATTCCAGGTTTTTGGCGCGTTTTGCAGTCTTGTCAGCCACTTTTTGCTGACCATATACGACACGGGAACGTCCGACACATGCTGCTCGGGCAGGCTTCCGGTCTCCAGCAGTGCCAGCCAAGGCATCTCAGCCTTGCCGATCGCAGATTTCGGAAAGCACATGGACGCGGGAGCCGTCCCGTCGCCGTCCGCAAACATTCTCTCGATCTCCAAAGCACCGAAACCCGAGCCGAAATACCCGATCTGCGCCTCATTTACCGGCAAAAGTGCCAGCTTACACATATTTTCGTGCACTTTTTGGATATATTCTGCGCTGATTTCGGCGTCAATGGCTGCACCGAAGTACGCAACCGCGTCGTCGTAGTCCACGTCCAGCATTTTCGCCGAATCAAGCTGCATGCCTCCGTAGCACTGCGTCCATTCGTACACGCATCCCGCCGGCATGGGCTTATCGTGCAGCTGAGAAGGGGCAATGCCCGCCTGCATTTCAACGTAATAGCCCGTTCCCTCTCCGTCCGAGAGGTATTCCTGCCAGTGCACGCCCGCGCGATGTGAGCCCCAGGCAAACAGCTTTTTGTAAAGCAAGGGGGCCGTGGAGCGCTCGTAGAACACAGAGCCGTCCTCGTATGCCGCCGCCTCCCAGGTAGAAGCGTTCTGATCCTCACATTGAA
Organism: Eubacteriales bacterium; assembly: GCA_045594705.1. Classification (GTDB taxonomy): domain Bacteria; phylum Bacillota; class Clostridia; order Oscillospirales; family CAG-272; genus SVQP01. The sequence continues at coordinate 13,027 of JAZNZB010000083.1, read as the reverse complement.
TGAAATAATCGTACGCACGGTCGGCGTTTTCGGGATAGGTGGCATCAATGCCGCCCATCGCCACCAGATTCGGCAGCCGCTCAAAGCGGCATGCACCGTCCACAAACGAGATCACATCCTTGTGGCTTGCCAGCACGCGCACGCGTCGCTCGGCACGCACCGCGATATTGCTCCACCAGTAGGTGGTGGTATCGCGATCAAAGGGATTGATCAGCTTGACATGCGAATACAGGCGTTTTTCCCCTGCGGGAAGGTGAAAATCCACCTGCCAGAAGATGCTTTTGTTGCGTTCGAACTCGTAAATACGCAGAAAATCGTTGCCGTTTCCGTCCGAAAGCACCGCTGCGTACACGTTGTCGCAGGTGGTGTACGTATGACCGAAATTGCCCACGTTCCACTCTATGCCGCCCGACAGCCAGGCGTTACGGATGGCCAAGTTTCCGGGCTGAATGACAGGATTGGCAAAAAGCAGCTCCCTGCCCGCAGTCTTATCGTACAGAGAATGCAGCCTGCCGCCCAGAGAGGGCAAAAATCTTGCGCGCAAATACTCGTTTTCCAGCACATACGAGGGCAGCTGCAGCTCGTCTCTGCTGCGGTCGTACCTGTCCTGCATCATATAGGGCAGCACCTTGGTCATGCAGCCGAGATGCTCGGAAAGCGCGGCGGGAAACTCCCCGTCAGTGCGCGCGGGAGCAGCCTTTCTGGCCCTGAATTTAGGTAGCGGATTCTGCCCTGCGGGCACGTTTCCGCGTATATTAAATAAATTGAAGGAAACGCTCATAAAAATCTCCTGTCTTTGCTCAGTTTATTTTGCATCCGACCCTGCATTTTGCATGCTGCATTTTTCGGACCGTTCGCCGCTTGCGGCATGACGCCGGTCCCTACAACGCTTTTTCCATTTTGCATTGACAAAGAGACACTTCCTTAGCAGTATCTCTTTGCCATCTCCGCCATCATCTCAGAAATCTTGATGTTCTGCGGGCATACCGACTCGCACGCCTGACAGCCGATGCAAGCCGCAGGCTTTTGCTCCTCGGACAACGCTCCGATCTCGGCTCTGACCTTGCCCGCATTCTCGGGATACATCTGCGCATTATAATACTTAATCATTTGTGGAATATTTAACTCCTGTGCGCAATAAGGCGTACAATAACGGCACTCGGTGCAAGGCAGCGTCTTCTTAGCGATCATATCGTCCGCAATCTCCATCACTGCCTGCCACTCGGTCTCATTCAAAACCTTTTCGCTCTCAAAGGTAGCGATATTCTCACGAAGCTGCTGCATATTGGACATGCCCGACAGCGTGACCACCACGTCGGGGATGGTCTGCAAAAAGCGGAACGCCCACTCGGGGGCACTCACGCCGGGACGCAGTGCCTCCAGCTTTTCCGCATACGCGGGCTCAAGGGCAGCAAGTCTGCCGCCGCGTACGGGCTCCATGACCCACACGCCAAGGCCGTAGGATCGGATCAGCTCGATCTTCTCCTTGGCACTCTGCAGCTTATAGTCCAGGTAGTTGAGCTGGATCTGGCAGAATTCCATCTCGGTCGCGTACTTATCTAAGAACTTCTTCATGGTTGCCAGCGTACCGTGCGTGGAAAAGCCCAGGTGCTTGATGCGCCCCGCCTTCTTTTCGGAGATCATATACTCCACGTCACCGTACTTCTCAGTGTCCATATACTGCTCTACGTTATGCTCGGACACGTTATGGATCAGATAATAGTCGATGTAGTCCATGCCCAGACGGCGCAGCTGCTCCTCAAAGATCTCCTTGCCGCGGCCCCAGAAATCAGCCGAAAAGCCGGGGAATTTGGTTGCTACGTAAAAGCTCTCTCTGGGATATTTTGCAAGTGCGCGGCCAACAAACTCCTCGCTCTTGCCCTGATGGTACACCCATGCAGTGTCAAAATAGTTCACGCCCTTGGAAATGGCATAGTCCACCATTTCGCCAAGAGCTGCCTCGTCGATATCCGCGCTGTTCTCGGATTTTTGCGGCAGACGCATGCAGCCCAGTCCCAGTGCGCTGAGCTCCACGCCATTCAAATTCTTGTATATCATAGCAAACCTCCACATGCTTTTTTCTTTCATTATACAGGAAAAATGCATGCTTTGCAAGACGTTGCGACAAAAAAATCGTCACCTTCTTGACAAAGCCCGAAATGCATGCTACAATAAGGACAACTGAATACCGTTCGCGGTCAGGCTCCGAAATGCGTTTTTCGGATCAGGGGGAAGTTCGGTGAAAATCCGTCGCAACCATCATTACCGTCAAAGTCGGAATACCCGCCGGTCGCGCCAAAGGAAATTACTTTTGGATATGAAAAGTGTAGCCGTTTTTTGTCCGCGCAAAGGGGTACGTGTACCCATACGTGCGGACGGGATCGCTGCGCTTTTTTACCTTAGCCGGGGTAAAAGAGCGTTTTTTGTTGGTTTTCTCGAGGGGTTATGTGAGAAAACCGTTTCCGTTCTTTTTGAGCAAAAAGGCCCAAAAAGAACCAAAAAGGCCGAGATTATTTCGCCTCTGCGGAGGCGACCAAGGGCGCTGCCCTTGGAGCCCGCAAACTTTTGAAAAAGTTTGATCAAAACTTTCACAAGGAGGTCGTCATGAGCGAAAAGCTGACAAAGCAAGACTGCATCGATCTGCTCGTGCGCAAGCACGCGGAGCTTGGCGGCGAGCGTTTCCCCAAGCGTTCGGATTTCTCCGAGCGCGAGGTGGTGGCCATCAAGGCATTCTTAGGCCCTTGGCCGCGTGCGCTGGAGGCAGCAGGCATCAAAGCCCCCCGCGACGACGGCCGCGCCGAGAAAAACAAGCAAAAGCACATCCGTTCCAAAAGATTACGTACCGAGGCAAAGCTGGCAAAACGCGCGTCTGCAAAGAATGAATCGGCTGTGCAGGACAACAAAAACAATCAAGAAAAGGAGAATTCCCCATGAAAAAAGTCATCACACTCTTCACAACGCTTGCGCTGCTGCTCTCTCTGCTTGCAATCGGTGCTGCAGCACAGGAGCAAACCACCGTTTTCGTTACGATTGCCGTTAAGGGCGAGCTTGTTGCCACGCTTGTTGCCGTTCCCGTCGAGGACGTGGACGGTGACAGCGCGCTGACCGTCAACGACGCACTTTACATCGCACACCAGAATCTTTACGACGGCGGCGTGGATGCAGGCTACGGCTACTACACCGGCGACTACGGCCTGAGCATGAGCAAGCTGTGGGGCGACGAGTCCGGCTCATTTGGCTATTATCTCAATAATGCCTCCTGTATGAGCCTTGCAGACACGGTCAAAAACGGTGACCGCGTTACCGCTTTCGTCTATGCAAGTGCCGACTGGAGTGACGTTTACAGCTATTTTGACATCAATCGCACCGTTATCGACGCAGGGCAATCCGTAACTCTGACGCTTTGCGCTGCGGGTTACGACGAAAACTGGGCTCCCATCACCTATCCCGTTGAGGGCGCAACCGTTACCGTGGACGGCAGGGCAACCTCGCTTGTGACCGATGCCGAGGGCAAGGTCACGCTGACACTTGAAGCAGGCGAGCACGTCATCAGCGCAACGCACGGTACCTTGACGCTTGTGCCGCCCGTTTGCACAGCTACCGTCAACGCGACCGAAACGCAAGCCACGACCGAAGCACCTACGACCGAAGCACCTACGACCGAGGCTCCCACCACCCAATCTCCCGCTACGCAGGATCCCGCAACCGAGGGAAGCTCTACCGATACTTCCGCAAGTGAAGGCGGCTGCAAGGCCGTCACCCACGGTGCAACAGGATTGGCAACACTTTTGGGTCTTGCCACCTTGGCCATGATCAAACGTAAGGAGAAATAATTCATGAAAGTCAAGCTTTGGGCTCTCGCCATTTGTTTTTTATGCTTGCTTTTATGCGTGCAGGCAGCACCGGCGGGAGCCGAAAGCCCACCGGATGCCGCCGCGCAAGCACAAGACGTTGCCAACGATATCCTTTCTTTTGCACAGGGTGACGCTGCAAGCATACAGGGTTGGATCGACTCAGCGCTTTGCGCGCAAGCGGGCACGGGCGCGGAATGGTATATCCTCTGCCTTGCGCAAAGCGGCGAATATGATTTTTCTGCCTACGAATCCGCGCTTTTGGCCTATCTTGAAAACAACACAGTCCCCTCCGCCACCACCAAGCAGAAATACGCACTGGTGCTTGCCGCCATCGGCAGCACAGACGCGTATATTGGCGAGATTGCAAACACCACCGTTGGCTCGCTCGGCGTCATGAGCTACGCGTACGGCCTGCACCTGACCTATAACGGCTACAAAACGTCGCTTTCGGATGGTGAGATCGTGCAAGAAATTCTCGCCCTGCAAAAAGAGGGCGGCGGTTGGGCAATTTCGGGCACAAGCGCGGACGTAGACGTGACCGCCATGGTGCTGCAAGCGCTTGCGCCCTACTACGGCACACGCACGGACGTCCAGGCTGCCGTGGATACCGCACTTTCCGTTCTCTCTGCACGTCAGCAGGACGACGGCGGCTTTGTCAGCTACGGCGTGCCCAACCCCGAAAGTGCCTCGCAGGTCATGATGGCCTTGTGCGCGCTTGGCATTGACCCCATGACCGATGCACGCTTTATCAAAAACGGTAGCACCGCCTTTGATGCGATTGCGACGTTCTCGCTCGGCGACGGCAGCTACTGCCACCAAGCAGGTGCAGCTTACAGCGCATCCGCCACCGCACAGGTGCTTTGTGCCGTGACGTCGTATCTGCGTTTTTCCGAGGGCAAAGCTCCCTTGTACGATTTGGATCACGCACGCCCCGACGAGCTGCAGAGTGCCGAGCAAGAGAGCGAGTCGCACACAGAAATTCCCGCGCAAGGAGATCATAACGAGCTTTCCTACAAGCCTATCGCTTGCGCCATTGTCATCGCACTTGGCGGCATTGCTTGCCTTGTTCTGCTGATTCTAAAGAAGAAACACTTCAAAAACTTCGTTGCGATCGGGATCGCGGTTGCAGTATTGCTGGCTGCTGTCATACTCATAGACGTTCGCTTGCCCGAGGATTACTATCACGGAGAATTTGAATCCAAGTCGGACGTCATCGGCCGGGTCACGCTGACCATCCGCTGCGATGCTGTGCCCGAGCTTGACAAAATCGATCACCTGCCCGACGACGGTGTAATCCTTACTGCGACCACCATTGATCTTGCCAAGGGCGAGACGGTTTACGATATTCTGGTGCAAGCAGCGCGTGCTTATCACCTGCACGTGGATACCACGGGCGCAGGCGATGCCGCCTACGTGCGCGGCATCTCTTACCTTTACGAGCAAGAGCATGGCGACCTTTCGGGCTGGACCTATAAGGTAAACGGCACTTCCCCCTCGGTCGGCTGTGGCGCGTATACACTCTCGGACGGCGACGAGATCGTGTTTGAATACACGCTGACTGTGGGGCAATAACTCCACATTTGCAGGGGAGGAGTATTTGCAAGCAAATTCATCCTCCCACCCGAAAGCGCTTCGGGCAAGAAATCCACGCATGGGCAACCAATGCGAACACTTGGCGGGAGGATGAATTTGCTTGCAAATACTCCTCCCCTACAAAATCATTCTCACGAAAGGAGTACGGCTATGAAAGCCCTGGATACCTACAACCCCATCACCATAGCCGTCTACTTTTTAGCCGTGGCGGGCATTGCCATGTTTTGCATGCAACCGATCTTGCTCTGCATTGCGCTGATCGGCGCGATAACGCTGTGCATGTTGCGGCGTGACGTGCAAAGCGCGCGAATCCATCTTGGCTTTTGGGCGTTATTCTTGTTGGCCGCGCTGCTCAACCCCTTACTCTCGCACAATGGCGCGACTGTGCTGATCGTCGTGGGCAACGCCCCCATCACTGCCGAGGCCATCTTCTGGGGCACGACCTCGGGGGCGGCCATTCTCTCGGTGCTATACCTCTTTTGCTCGTTTGGCGCGATCATGAAAAGCGACAAGCTGCTCTACCTGTTCGGCAAGCTCTCCCCCCGCCTCTCTCTGATCCTTTCCATGGCTCTGCGGTACGTATCCCTGTTCTCAAAGCAGGCAAAGAAAATCAAGCAAGCCCAGATTTCGCTGGGGCTTTACAAGGACGACAATCTCCTTGAGAGCGCACGCGGTGAGCTGCGCATTTTTTCGATCTTACTCTCCTGGGCACTGGAAAACGGCATCGTGACCGCGAACAGCATGGCCGCGCGCGGCTATGGCACGGGCAAGCGCACGAGCTTCTCCATCTTTTCCTTTACCGGACGTGATGTGCTGTTTCTCTGCACAACGCTGCTCTTGACGGCGGGCACAGCCATCCCGCTTGCGCTGGGAGCCGTCACCTTTACCTTTTATCCCACACTGCACCTGCACCATGCGGGTGCGCTCTCATATCTTTGTTATCTCTCTTACGGCACACTGGTTTTGTTGCCGACCATTCTTGAAACGGAGGACGCGGTCAAATGGAAATACTTAAGATCGAAAATCTGACCTTTTCATACCCCAAAAGCGAACGCCGCGTTCTTGACGACCTTTCCTTTGCCATAGAGGAAGGCGAATTCTGCGTGCTTTGCGGTGCAACAGGCAGCGGAAAATCCACGCTCCTTCGCCTTTGCAAGCGCGAGATTGCCCCGGTCGGCCAAGCATCCGGCAAAATTCTGTTGCGAAAGACGCCCACCGAGCAGCTTTCGCCAAGAGACGCCGCCATGCGTATAGGCTTTGTTTGTCAGCAGCCCGACCAGCAGATCGTTTGTGACAAGGTGTGGCATGAGCTTGCGTTTGGCCTTGAAAACCTGGGACTTTCGCAGGGCGAGATCGCACGCCGCGTAGCCGAAATGGCCAGCTACCTTGGCATCGAGCCCTGGTACGACAAGCAGATCAGCGAGCTCTCCGGCGGACAAAAGCAGCTGCTGAATCTGGCATCCGTTATGGTCATGCACCCCGACCTTTTGATTTTAGACGAGCCCACCTCGCAGCTTGACCCCATTGCGGCAGCCGAATTCTTGCACACGCTCAAAAAGCTCAACCGCGATTTTTCGCTGACCGTGCTGATCGCCGAGCACCGTCTGGAGGAGCTTGTGCCCATGTGCGACAAGCTGATCGTACTCAAGGACGGCGGCTTGCTTGGGGCAGACACACCGCACGCACTCATGCCGCGCATTGCAAAAGACTCCGCACTGCTTGCATCCATGCCCACCGCCGCGCGCGTAGCATGCGCGATCGGGGAGCAATCTTATCCGCTCTCGGTCAAGGAGGGCCGCGAAATGCTGGCAAGGTATGAGGGGCGCAACCGCACACTGCCCGAAATTGCGCCGAAGCAGGGTTGCCCCAAGGCACTGGAGCTCAAAAACGTCCACTTCCGCTACGCGCGCGAGCTGCCCGACGTGATCAACGATCTTTCGCTGACGCTTTATAAGGGAGAGACGCTTTGCGTGCTGGGCGGCAATGGCTCCGGCAAGAGCACCATGCTAAGCCTTGCAGCCGGCGTGCATAAGCCCTACGCGGGCAGTATTTCGGTCTTTGGCAAAAAGCTCAAGGAGTACAAAAACCAATCCCTGTACCGAGAAAATCTCGCGCTGTTGCCGCAGGACGTGCAGACTGTATTCTTGCACAACACGGTGGAAGAGGAGATGAAGGACGCAGGCGTGGATCTGTTTGCCCTGCCCTTTGATCTCTCGCATCTTTTGAATATGCACCCCTACGATCTTTCGGGCGGTGAGCAGCAGCTGGCAGCGCTTGCCAAGGTGCTTGCCACCAACCCGCGCATCTTGCTGCTCGACGAGCCTACCAAGGGGCTGGACGCCGAGAAAAAACAGCATTTGCTGGATATTCTGCGCACACTCAAATCTCGCGGCATCAGCATTCTGATCGTAACGCACGACGTGGAGTTTGCTGCTCTTTGTGCAGATCGCTGCGTACTGTTTTTTCGCGGATCTGCCGTCTCGGAGGGACTCGTCCGCGAGTTCTTTGCAGAAAACAACTTTTATACCACCGCAGCGCGACGCATGAGCCGCGGTTATTTCGACAACGCAGTCACCGCACGTGACCTGGTCGAGCTGTGCTCTCAAGGGGGCGTGGTATGATGTACGTAGCAAACGCGCGCGCGCGTCGCACGCTGAGCATTCTGACCCCCGCAGTACTCATCCCCACGGTCGTGATCGCAGGCGCGTTCATCCCCGGAAAGACCTCCTATCTGTGGGTCTCTCTTGCCGTAGCCGTGCTTTCCCTGCTGCTTTTCATAGCGGGCTTTGAGAAAAAAGAGATCGGCACACGCCGCTCGGTGCTGGTCTCGGTCATGATCGCACTTTGCATCGTCGGGCGTCTGATCCCCTTTTTCAAGCCGGTGACCGCGCTTGTGGTATTGTGCGCGATCTATCTTGGTGCGCAGGCGGGCTTTTACGCGGGAGCTTTGGCGGCACTGCTTTCCAATTTCATCTTCGGACAAGGCCCATGGACTCCCTTTCAGATGCTGGCCTGGGGCCTGATCGGCCTTTTCGCGGGACTTCTTTCCCGGCCTTTGCAAAAAAGCCGCGTGCTTCTTTTGCTGTATGGGGCACTTGCCGGCGTTGCGTATTCGGCCGTCATGGACGTATGGAGCATGCTTTGGATGACCGGCTCTCCCGATCCCTCGGCATACCTTGCCGCACTGATTACAGCTCTGCCGCACACCGCGCTTTACGTTGTGTCTAACCTGCTCTTTTTGTTCCTTTGCGCCAAGCCGATCGGTGACAAGCTGCAAAGGATCAAGATCAAATACGGCGTTTAAGGCTGTCCGAGCGGACAGCCTTGTTTTTTTGCACAAAAATCCCACCCCCATATCGGCGTTTGCAACATTGACAAAAGGATTTGCGGCATGATATAATTTTAGTAGAAATCTCCCTGAAAACACACATACCGAAAGGAGTAAAACATGAAGCAAAGAAAAATTACCAAGCTGCTGCTCTGGCTCGTTTGCCTTTGCATGCTGGCAGGAACGCTCTCGGTTCTTGCGTTTGCCGAGGACGGCTTGCCCAGAAGCATCAGCGTACAGAACGGCACGGGCACAAGAGGTGCGGTGGCGGTCACCAGGACCTACTCTTACCGCGCCATCGTCAACGGCTCGTTCGACGGCTTCGGCTTCTCTATGCCGACCTACAACACCACCAATTCCGAGGCAACCGTTTCCTTGTACAAGTGGGAGGGCAATTATGCCGACACCGTTGCCAAGACGCCCATTGCAACGCAAAGATTCGCTCCGCTCAAGGACAACGCAACCAACTGGGTCAGATTTGAGGCTCAGCCCGCAGGCGAATACCTGTTCCACATTTCCGAGCCCAAGGGACAGGTTGGCGTATGGACCAACCAGAATCCCACGAATTCCAAGGGCTTTTTGTATCTCAACGGTGTGGAACAGAGAGGAGAACCCGAATTGCATTTCAACTTTGAAAACGATAACGTGCCCGAAGAGCCCTTCGGCACCTGCCAGGCATCTGCCGATGCAGTCATTCCAAAATCCCCCTATACCTCCACAAATGCCAAAACCCCTTCCAGCATGTCCGTCTCGAGCGGCGTGCGCATGACCACCAACGCTGCCTTCTCGGGCGTTGAATTCGACCTCGCAACCTACACCGCGACGGACATGGAGGTCGATATCTCGGTTTACGCATGGAAGGACACGTATGCAGATACCGTTGCCGCAGAGCCTTTGGCAAGTGAACGCATTTTGCTGATTGACAACGCCCTCCAGGGCATTACCTTCAAAAAGCTGCCCGCAGGCGATTACCTGTTCTTGGTTCACAATGCCAACAAAGCTCCCGCTGTGTATACCTTTTCCGAGGTAACCGGCTTTGAGGGCTACATTTATAAGGACGGCTTCCCCTCCACCGGCTCCACCACGTATCCCAACGTTCGCGTGATCTTTGCAGAGGAAGCCCCGAACAAGGATTTCTTCCTGCAGTGCTCCGAGCCTAAGGACACCATCGACGGCAACCATAAGCCCCCCGAGCAGTACGTGATCCCCGAGGACTCTCTGATCTATACCCATCCCGTCTACCCCGACACCTGGGTATTTACAGACGGTCTTGGCAGAACCTCGCTGACCTACGAGGATGTGGGCGCGCCCCGCGACAACAAGACGGTTGCCATGTTCTACTGGACCTGGCACATCGACGGCTTTGTGACCAACAACGTAGTAAATCTGCAGGAATACAGCGAAAAGTATCCCGAGGCCATGAGAGACTTCAACCACGAGATCTGGAAGTCGAACGAATCCTATTGGTGGAACGAATCCATCTACGGCTTCTACCGCGGCGACGACCCGTGGGTACTGCGTAAACAGGCTGAGCTTTTGACAAACGCCGGCGTTGACGTCATTTTCACCGACAACACCAACGGCGACCACACCTGGTACAACGCCTACAACGCACTGCTGGCAGAGTGGGACGACGCCATGACCGACGGCCTCAAGACCCCCAAGCTCTCCTTCATGCTCCCCTTCTGGGATCAGTCCTACACCAACATGCAGGTCTCCTCGATCTATCAGGATCTCTTCCGTGCAGGCAGATACCCCAACCTGTGGTACTACCTTGACGGCAAGCCCATGCTCATGGCCATCCCCGCATCCTTTAACCCCAACACCTCTCCTCTTGAAAAGGAAATTTCGAATTTCTTCACCTTCCGTGCAGGTCAGCCCGGCTACGTGGTAGACCACACCGATTACAGAACCTGGGGCTGGCTTTCCATGTATCCGCAGGCAAAGTACTACGCATCCAGCAAGGATAAGAACAATGGCATCGTAGAGCAGGTCGCGGTCGGTATCGCAATGAACCACAACTACGAGCTGCACGAGCTGGCTGCCATGAGCGGCGACAAGATCGCAGGCCGTTCCTACTCCTCCACCTATCCGGATCGCTTTGAAAAGGAAGGCGCAGAGGCCTCCAAGTGGGGATACAACTTCGCAGAGCAGTGGAATTACGCGCTCGAGGTTGATCCCAGCGTCGTATTCGTGACCGGTTGGAACGAATTCCGCGTGGGCAGATACGAAATGTGGCCCGAAAGCGGTCCCGCAGGCGTTCCCAACGCATTCCCCGACCAGTACAACGACGAATTCTCCCGTGACATTGAGCCTACCAAGGGCGATCTCAAGGACCACTACTACTATCAGCTGGTCAACTTCGTCCGTCAGTACAAGGGCGCAAACCCCATCCCCACGCCCAGCGCAAAGACCACCATTGACCTTAGCGCAGGTCAGGATCAGTGGAAGGCTGTTGAGCCTTACTTCGGCGCATACATCGGCAACACCGAGCACAGAGATTCCAAGGGCTACGGCGATCTCTATTACACCGAGACCTCCGGCCGTAACGACATCATCGGTGCGCAGGTGGCACGCGACGACGAATACGTTTACTTCAACGTAGAGTGCGCAGCCGACATCACCCCCTACACCGACAAGCTGTGGATGACCCTTTACTTGGATACCGATCAGCAGAACCAGGGCTGGGAGACCTTTGAGTACGTCATCAACAAGTCCGCCGCAAGTGCAGACACCGTCGTGCTGGAAAAATTCTCGGGCAACGGCTACGAGAGCACCAAGGTTGCAGACTGCTCCTACACCGTGGACGGCAGATACATGACCGTCAAGGTGGCCAAGAGCGACCTCGGCCTTTCGGGCGACGACTACACCATCAACTTCTCCTGGACCGACAACGTACACGACGAGGGCGATTACGAAAAGTTCTCGGGCGATATCATGGACTTCTACATCTCCGGCGACGTTGCTCCCGGCGCGCGCTTCAAGTTCAGCTACGTAAGCGGCGCAAAAGCAACCGATGAGACCACCGACTCCACCGATGCGGAAACCACCGCTCCCGGTCTCTCCGATAGCACTACCACTGCTCCTGAGGGCGAAACCGAGCCCGAAGCAAAGAAGGGCTGCAAGTCCTTTGCCGCAGCAGGCGCATCAATCGCCATGGCAGCAGCCGCAGCAGTTGTGCTGAAAAAGAAGAAGGATTGATTCACACCACACCAACGGGACTGCTCCGCACGGAGCAGTCCCGTTTTTTTCCCCGTTTTTTGTCGGGGAGGATCATCCTCCCACACGCAATAATTTCACTCATGTGTTCGGATATTTCGCTCATAAACCGCGTTCGGGCGGGAGGATGAATTTGCTTGCAAATATTCCTCCCCTACGAAGCACAAAGCAAAAATGCGAAAAAGCCGCTCTGCCAAGTCTTTTTCGTTTCAATTTTTATTCTGTGAATTAACAAAACAAAAATATCTCCTAAAACTTTTTCAAACATCGGAGCTGTATCATATACCCATAATAAAACCAAGTGAAAAGGAGATTTTTATCATGTCAAAAATTGCAGATACCAACGAAAAGATCAAGGACGGCGTTGTGGACGGTTACAAGAAGATCGAAAAGGGCGTCACAGACGGCTACAAGAAGATTGAAGAGAGTGTTGTTGAGGGCTTTGAGAAGGTCAGCGACAAGGCAGTTGAGGTTCTTTTTGCAAAGGAAGGCGAGACCGTCGAAGAGGCTAAGGCGCGCATGAGCGGCAAAAGCGGCAAAGAGAAGTCCGAGAATTAAACACAAAAATAGCCCGATGGGGCTGATAAGTTAGCAGGAAAATAGCAGGAATTTGTTCGATTTCGAGCAGATTCCTGCTGTTTTTCTATCAATATAGTTTCATTCACGATATAGAACTTTTCCGATGTGTTCGGGCAGCCCCTTCCCCTCGCTACGCTACGCTGCGAGGAACCCCTTCCCCTGTGGGGACGGCTTATTGTAAGTTGCCCTGATCAAAGAGCGTCACAAGACGGAGAACTTAAAAAGATCCCATAAGGGAAGAGTCAACGAAACGGATGCGCGCTGCAAAGCAAGTCGGTCGTAGCCATGTCGTTCTGTGAGCCAAGGAGTTGAATTACTAAGTTGTCTTCCTAAGACCGCTTGGCCTCCGACTTGGCTTATTGTAAGTTGCCCTGATCAAAGAGCGTCACAAGACGGAGAACTTAAAAAGATCCCATAAGGGAAGAGTCAACGAAACGGATGCGCGCTGCAAAGC
>JAZNZB010000082.1:0-13722 GCA_045594705.1 Eubacteriales bacterium | reverse complement strand
GAGATTTGTTTCCCCTTTGGGGAGGCTACTTGGGGCTCTGCCCCAAGCCCCCGCCGCCTTTTGAAAAAAGGCGGGCGAAAACTTTTATCCTGTGAGTGTGATCCGTTCGGGTGACAGCGAGCAAAAACTTTCATCCATAGCAACCGTATGGTAGCGTTATGCGCCCCAGTACTTCTTATCCAGGCTGCGCAGCTGGATGGCTTCCGCGATATGGACGTCACGGATGATCTCACTGCCGTCCAAGTCCGCAATCGTGCGCGCCACACGCATGACTCTGTCGTATCCTCTTGCCGAAAGCCCCATCGAATCATACGCCATGCGCAACAGCTGCCCCGCGCCCTCGTCGGTCTTGCAATACTTGCGTATGCCCGCAGCATCCAGCTGCGCGTTGCACGTGATCTTGTCGTCTCCCATGCGTGCTCTTGCAAACGCTCTTGCCGCAATGACTCTCTCGCGCACGGTAGCCGAGGTCTCGGCCTTCTCATTACTTGCCGATATCTCGTCGTAAGACAAGGACGGCAGCTCGATCTGAATGTCCATTCTGTCAAGCATGGGCCCACTGATACGAGAAATATATCTCTGCACCTCGCCTTCCCTGCACGTGCAAGGTCTTGTGGGATGCCCAAAATAGCCGCAGCGGCAGGGATTCATTGCACCCACCAGCATAAATGAGCACGGGAAGGTCACGCGTCCGCTGGCACGCGAAATGGTCACGCGGCGATCCTCCAAGGGCTGTCGCAGTGCGTCGGTGACCTGCTTGGGAAACTCGGGGAATTCATCCAAAAACAGCACGCCGTGGTTGGCCAAGGACACCTCACCCGGGCGCGGATTTGCGCCACCGCCCACAAGCGCAACTGCCGACATGGTATGGTGCGGTGCGCGGAAGGGTCTGGTCGATAAGAGCGAAGTGCCGTCAGGCAACGTACCCGTCACCGAGTGCACCTTGGTGGTCTCAATCGCCTCCTCGAAGGTCAAGGGCGGCAAAATGGTGGCAAGTCTCTTGGCAAGCATGCTCTTGCCCGTACCGGGAGGGCCGATCAGCAAAATATTGTGCCCGCCTGCGGCTGCGATCTCCATGGCACGCTTGGCAAGGGCTTGTCCCTTGACGTCCGAAAAATCAATGCCGTAATCCACACTCGCGTCGCCCAGCGCATTGTCATCCGGCTTTGTGGGCTGTAATTTCTTTGTTCCGTTGATATGATCGATAAATTCGCGCATACTATGGACACCGTACACCGTAATACCGTGCACGGCGGCTGCCTCGCGCGCGTTCTGCGCCGGTACGTAAAACTCAGCAAAGCCCGCGTCTCTGGCTGCCACGCACATACTCAGCACGCCTCGCACCGCTCTCCATGAGCCGGAGAGCGAGAGCTCACCCACCATGCACTTATTTCTCATATCCGCCTCGCGGTTTATCACCCCCGCGCAGCGCAAAATACCGGTCAGGATGGCTACGTCAAACTGCGAGCCCTCCTTCTTCCTGTCGGCAGGGGCGAGATTGACCATAAACGACATGCCCGGAAAGCGGTATCCGCTGTTTTCGCATGCGGTGCGTACACGCTCCTTTGCCTCCTTGACCGCAAGGTCAGGCAAGCCTACAAGCTCGAAATTGGGCATTCTGGGCTGGCCGTCAGCCTCTACCGTAACAATAAAGCCGTCAATGCCGTACAGCCCTGCACTAAAGATCTCAGATAACATGTTGCCCCTCCGAATTTCGTCATTACTTAAGTGTAACACTATTTTTTGAAAAAGTCAATATTCGCTTTACAAAACCCGCATAATATGATATAATATGTGCAATCAACTACGATGGAGGTTTTTATGAAAAAAGCCGGTATTCTTCTTCCCCTCTCCTCTCTCCCTTCGCCCTACGGCATTGGTACGATGGGCAAGGAGGCCTATAAATTCATTGATTTTCTGAAGGAAAGCAACCAGGTCATCTGGCAGCTTCTCCCCATTCATCAGACAAGCTACGGCGATTCCCCCTATCAGTCGCCCTCTGCTTTTGCAGGCAACCCCTACTTTATCGATCTTGATACGCTGATCGAAGAGGGGCTCTTGACCAAAAAGGACGTCAAGGATCAGCCGCCCACAACCGAATACGTGGACTACGCTCACGTGTACTACGTGCGCTATCCCCTCTTACGCCGTGCGTTTGCCCGTTTTGATCCCAAGAATTACCCGGATTACGACGCCTTCTGCCAAAAGAACGCGTTCTGGCTGGACGACTACGCAACCTTTATGACCATCAAGGGCACGTACGATTTTCAGGGTCGAAGCTCCTGGGCTCTTGCCGACCGCCGCAAGGATACGCTGCCTGCAGACAAGGAAATTGATCAGGACGAGTGCAACTTCTGGAAGTTCCTGCAGTATGAATTCTTTACCCAATGGGAGCGCATGCACGCATATGCCAAGTCGCAGGACATTTCTTTAGTTGGCGACATGCCCATCTACGTAGCGGACGACAGCGCAGACGTTTGGGCCAATCCCACCATGTTCTGCCTCAACGCCAAGGGCATGACCAAGACGGTCGCGGGCGTTCCTCCGGACTATTTCTCCGCCACCGGTCAGCTGTGGGGCAATCCCCTTTACGACTGGAAGGCCATGAAGGAGGACAACTTCAACTGGTGGTATCAGCGTCTGAGCGTGGCGTTCTCGCTCTTTGATATCGTGCGTATTGACCACTTCCGCGGCTTCTGCAACTACTGGTCCATCCCCGCAGGCGAGGAGACCGCCATCAACGGAAAGTGGAAGAACGGCCCGGGTGCCGCTATGTTTGCCGAGCTGGAAAAGCGTTTTGGTGGCAAGATGCCCCTGATCGCAGAGGATCTTGGTGATCTGGATGCCAAGGTTTACACCATGCTGAAAAAAGTCGGCTACCCCGGCATGAAGGTTCTGCAGTTCGCATTTGACGGTGAGGACAGCGAATACCTGCCCAAGAATTACACCGAAAACTGTGTGGTCTACACCGGCACGCACGACAACCGCACCACGCTCGGCTGGCTAAACGATCGCAACTACGACCAGCGCGTGCGCTTTGAGCGCAACGTACCCATTTACAAGGGCGCAAAGGATCTGGACCGCCTGGTTCGCTTTGCTCTGGACAGCTGTGCAGACTACTGCATCATTCCCATGCAGGATTACCTCGGTCTTGACGACGCAGCGCGCATCAACACTCCCGGTACGCTTGGCGACAACTGGAAGTGGAGACTTGCCAAGAATTACGACAAGGCATCCGTCAAAAACCACATCCGCAAGCTGACCGAGGCAAGCGGCAGAAATCAATAAAGAACAGCAACACAAAAGGGTTGGCCGAAGCCAACCCTTTATTCTATTTGATTCGGGATCAGTACTCAAGATCTGCCAGGAAGTCGTTGATCTTGCCAAGCGCCTTATCGGTACCTCTTTGCCATTTGCTCAGTGTGGAGCCAAGCTTGTTGGACTTACCGGAGAACAAAGGACGGAGCTGGTCACGAATCGACTGACCGCCGTTGTTCGCAATGATGTTGGAGCATGCGCCCGCAAAGTCAAAGGTCAAGGAATTGTAGATCATGTCCAGCATTTCCTTGGATTCGGGGTTCTGCAGATACTGGTAAGAGAGTGCGGTGGAATAGTATGCATCCACAACGGTTGCATAGCTTTCGGATGCCATGCATTCCAGCACTGCACCCATCATGGCCATGGTATCCTCGTCCGAGATTGAGCTGGAAACGCCGATACCGGTTACCTGGTCCTGTACGTAGGTTGCATAGTTTTCCTGATTTTCATCAAACTTGGGCATGGGAGCGATACCGTAGTCAAATTCTGCCAGATCGCCAACGTTGGTCTCCAGCGCGAATACCTGTACGGTTGCCATCATGCTCTTGCTTGATGCGAATGCCTCAACAATGTTGGTCAGACCGGTATCGTCAAGAGTTGCACCCTTGAATACGTAGGTAGAAGCATTGTTGTAAAGTGCCTGAATCTTATCGCAAAGGTCAACGGTTCTTTCGAACTGATCGGTGTTGTAGTACCACTCGCCGTCCTCGTTCTTGCTGACCAGCTGAATATCCGCTGCTACACAGTAGGGGTCAACGCTGACCGTGTCACCTGTGATCAGGCCGTACATATCGCGGTCGTCCTTCTTGTTGACGGTCGTACCGGTGTCCTGGTATCTGTCTGCAATGATCTGGTTCTGATAATCCAGCGTCCATTCGCCGTTATTGACAACCTCGTAAAGGTCGGTCTCGCCCAGGTCGTTGAACACTTCTCTATTATATACGGTAACGAACATGTAACGGAACATGGAGATCGCAAGCGCACCGGATGCCAGATACTGCTTATTGTTTTCGCCGAACGAAACGATATCGTTATAGCCCTGTGTCCAGTAATACTTGTCAAGATCCACGTACTGAAGGTCGCGCAGATTGAGGAACTCGCCCTTGAGCACGGCCTGAATAATGATGTAGGTAGAGTCGGCTACGATATCATAATCCGAGGAGCCACCCTTGACCGCCGTGCTGTGCTTAGCTGTGGGATCGGTATCATCCATCAGCATTTCGAGGGTCACGTCCAGTCTGTTTTCAATGTTCATGTTTCGATTGTAAACGGCACTTGCAACAACGTCACTTTGCGTGTCGGTATTGGATTCTGCATAGAACTCGTCGTTTACACCAAACTTGTCTCTGGACAGAATGGTCACGGTTTCGCCTCCGAACGAAAGCTCGGGGACATCGTCAGTATAGTTGGGATCGCCTGTTTCTGCCTCAGACTGCGCACCCTGGGTCTCGCCCTCGGGATCATTCGTTTCCGCACATGCAACCAGCAAGGATGCAAGCATCAACAAAGCCAGCAGCAGGCTAAGCATCTTTTTCATATCAGCATACCTCCGAAATATTCAAATCCGGGCACACCTCGCCCATCTTGTACCTTTCATTTTACACTACATTTTCCATTATGTCAAGAGGATTTCCGACTCCTGCAAGTTTTTTGTGCAAAATGCCACGCGGCCGCATACATACCTGCATGCGACCGCGAATTTTTCCTATTTACTGTGCCATCATTTTTGCAATGACCTGCCAAAAGCGTTCACAGGAGGCAAGATCAAGGCGTTCTGCGGGAGAATGGATATCGCGCATGTTGGGACCGACCGAGATCATATCCATCAGGGGCAGCTTGGAGCGAATGATGCCGCACTCCAGTCCCGCATGGATCACACTGACCTCGGGAGTCTTGCCAAACAGCTCGGTATAGGCTGCCAGGTATTGGTCACGCAAAGGAGACTCTACCGCGTAGCTCCAGCCGGGATAGCGGGAGTGATGACGCGTGCTGCCACCGCAAAGCGTTGCCAGCGCATCCAGATCGTCGATCGAAGCGTCCAGCTGGCTCTCAATTGCCGAACGGGAGGAAAGCGTCAGATGCACACCACCCTGCTCGGTACGAACGATGCCCAGATTGCGGGAATACTCGACAAGCCCCTGGATATGGTTGCTCATGGCAAGCACGCCGTTTGCCACCGTGCCCACAGCGCAAATCACGCGCGCGGTGCTGTCCTTGTCCATACAGGTCTCGGGCACCTCCAGCGTCTTGCACTGCATGAAAAATCCCGAATCATCGGCACACAGCTCAGCCTTGATGTCATTGGTCAGCCTTGCAACCTTGGCGGGCATGGCCCAAAGTCCCTTGCCGCACACCACAGCCGTGCATTCGCGCGGAATGGCGTTATCCTTGCTGCCGCCCTCAATTGCGCAAAGCCTGAAATCAAACTCCTTGGAAAGCGCGAGCAGCATTCTGCCCATCATCTTGTTTGCATTGGCTCTGCCAAGATGCACGTCCGCACCCGAATGTCCGCCCGCAAGGCCGCCCAGCTTGATCTCAACAGCTACGCCCTTGGCGTCCTCATACGTCACGGGAACGGTCAGATCGGTGCGCAAGCCGCCTGCACATCCTGCCGTCACGTAAGCCTCATCCTCACTGTCCATATTGATCATGCGAGACGCACTGACAAGCGAATAGTCAAAGCTTTCCGCACCGAGGAGGCCAACCTCTTCCTCTACCGTGAACAGGCATTCCACAGCGGGGTGCGGCATCTCGCCGTCCAGAATGGCCAGCATCATGGCAACGGCAATGCCGTCGTCACCGCCAAGCGTAGTTCCCTTTGCACCAAGCCAGCCATTCTCGACGAACAGCGAAAGACCGTCGCGCAGAAAATCGTGCTCGGTATCGTTGTTCTTCTCGCACACCATGTCGGTGTGTCCCTGCAGCAGGATGGCAGGGCGATCCTCAAGTCCCTGTGTGGCAGGAGCTTTGATAAAAACGTTATTGACGCGGTCGCGATGGTATTCCAGTCCGCGCGACGTGGCAAATGCGACCAGATAATCCGCGATCGCTGCCTCGTTGCCCGAGCCGTGCGGAATGGCGCAAATGTCCTCGAAGTATTCAAAAAGCTTGACGGGCTTGTAGCCCTTGACGATATATTCCATAGTAAGATCCTCTTCGTTATTGTTT
The DNA here is from genome assembly GCA_045594705.1 of Eubacteriales bacterium. Lineage (GTDB taxonomy): Bacteria > Bacillota > Clostridia > Oscillospirales > CAG-272 > SVQP01. The sequence goes on along the minus strand of JAZNZB010000082.1, from coordinate 7,236 downwards.
TTTGCTGTTCGGCTTGGTGTCCGCATCGCGGGTCAGGCCTCCCGCCACGTCGCGGAACTGGCTGATACCCGAGAGGTACTTGCCCGTACCCATGGCAACGCAGGAGATGGGATTCTTGGCAACCGTGGTCTTGATGCCGGTCACGCGCGTAATCAGCTTGTCAAGGCCGTAAAGCAAGCTGCCGCCGCCCGCCATATAGATGCCGTTTTTGAGAATGTCACCCAAAAGATCCGGGGGCGTGCGCTCGATGATGGCGCAAACAGAGTCCAAAATTGCGGTCACGGGCTCGATCATAGCCTCCATCATTTCCTTGGAGGAAAGCGTAATGACGCGAGGCATACCCGTACCCAGGTCGCGGCCTTTGACCGAAATGGTCTTGGCCTCGCCATGGTCGTATACCGCGCCGATCTGAATTTTGATTGCCTCTGCGGTGCGCTCCCCGATCAGAAGATTATACTGACGGCGCACGTACTGCATGATGGCAAGGTCGAACTTATCACCCGCGATCTTGACCGACTCGGAGACCACGATACCGCCCATGGCAACCACGGCAATATCGGTGGTACCGCCGCCGACGTCAATGATCATGTTGCCAATGGGAGAATTGATATCCACGCCCGCGCCCATCAAAGCCGCCTTGGGCTCCTCGATCAAAAAGGTCTTGCGCGCGCCCGCCTCTGCAGCCGCGTCCAGCACGGCACGCTCCTCGACCTCGGTAATGCCGGTTGGCACGCCGATCATAACGCGGGGGCGGAACACGGTATTGCCGCAGGCGCGGCGAATAAAGTACTGGAGCATATGCAGCGTGACGTCATACTGACTGATCACACCGTTTTTAAGGGGTCGCATGGTGGTGATATGGTCGGGCGTTCTGCCGATCATGGCAAGAGCCTCCTTACCAACCTTGACGACCTTGTCGGTGGTGGTATCCATGGCAACAACGCTGGGCTCGTTGAGCACGATGCCCTTACCGTCGACGTGGACCAGCACGGTACAAGTACCCAGGTCGATACCGATATCGCGACTCAGATTCAGGTTCAATTTCTCAAGCACTTTACTGTCCTCCAAAGTGTATACAAACATCCAAGTTAATTATACTACAAAGGAAAGATAAAGTCAATGCTAATGACCATTTTTTTCACACGAAGACCAAAGGGTTGCTCATCACAAACACAGGGTGGCATCATCCATGCCACCCTGTTTTCAGATAATGTTTCTTATTCCCCAATAGCCATTGTTATTCGGTATACTTCATCCAGGTGTTTCCATTATTCTTGAATACGCATTTATCCAAGAAACAATCAGAATAAGTTCACTTTGTATGTTAGTCTCCGCTACCTTTCAACTCATCCAAGCTAATCGGCATTCTGTAATATATCATATACTCACCGTCGCATTCAAACTCACTCATTGCATAATAATCTCCAAACTCAGATATTGCATACTCCTGAGAATTCATATTCCAAGTATCTTCCTTTTTATTTGTTCTTAAGTGAAAAAATCCTGTTGGCTGATTGATAATATCAATATTACTTGACCATCTGAAATCCCACTCCGGCTCGCCACAATTGACTGAAACCACGGTCAGTATCTGCCCATCTTCACAATGTTTAACCGCTTCTATTACAACAAGTTCAAAAGTAGTAATATACCAAACACGACCGTTTGCTTCCTCAATTTTCACGGTTTGAACATTTTGAGCTGTTCCATACAACATAATACTTGTCGTTTTTTGAGCCATTGCAATAAACCCGTCAGGAGAATAAACATCACCCACCACACTCGAAAAACAATTCTCATCAGTCTGCACCACCTGCGCTCCGGGCAAGGACGAAATATCGATTTTTCCGTTTTCCAGGTACACGGGCTGATCATACTGTCCGTTCAATGCCGTACCAATGGTCAAGGCAACCGCCAAAACAAGGCACGCCGCGCTCAACGCGATCCACGTTCTTGCTCGTTTTCCCTTTTGCGCCTTTTTTGCAAAGGCTTGCTTCATAACAAAATACTGTTCCAAATATGCGTCGTCAATTTGACCAATCGCATCCAAAATCAAAAACTGTTCAGACATATACACCGTTCCTTTCCAAATGCTCTTTCAAGCCCTGTCTGATCATGCCAACTTCCCTGTGTACGGTAGAGGCGTTGACATGCAGCTCGGCTGCGATCGTCTCCAGCGTATCGCCCATGTAATAGCGGCCAATAAAGATATACCGCTGCCTGTCGTTCAGGGTTTTCAAATAGCTATTGATCAAGTCTCCAATCTCGCGGGCATTTCGCTCGTCATCTACCGTATCGCCTAAAGATAACGTATCGCCTATCTCCTCCAAGGATACGGTCAGCGCACTCGGCACGCGCTTGCTGCGCATGCGGTGCTTATAACGGTCTGTCGCGATATTGCGCATGATCTTAGAAATAAATGCAGGAAATACAGCAGGCCTTTGCGGGGGGATGGCATTCCAGATGCCAAGATAGGTATCATTCAGGCATTCCTCGCAATCCGCACGATCCGTCAAAACATTATTGGCAATATGAAAAAGCAGCTTTTCATATTTGTCCGCGGTACAAGCAATCGCACGCTCGTCTCTTGCCCAATACAGCTCTATAATTTCCCCGTCGGGAAGTATGTTCCTTGTCTTGTGCACAGGCCTCACCCCTCATCCCTCCTTTGTATTTCTTTGATGGCGCCTTCATACGTATATGTCGATTTTTTCTTTGTTTTTTTGCATGATTTTTTAAAAAATTAAGTTTATTGATTTTGCAAAACAGGGATTACCCGAAAAGGCAACCCCTGAATTATGACGTTGAGAGAATTCTCTCCGTTCTTTTTGCTCACAAACAAATATACTCTTTACGTTGCGCAAATTCTCTCCGTTCTTTTTCTTGGCTATGTAGCCGCAAGAAAGAAAAACATATTTGCTTCGCAAATTAAAGAACGGCGGTAGAAGTGTTTCGCGCCTGCGGGCGCGGGCAAGGGCTCTGCCCTTTGAGCCCGCGACCTTTTTGAAAAAAGGTCGATCAAAAACTTTCATCCTGTGGGGGTGATCCGTTTGGGTGACGGTGGGCGAAGCTTTTTGCGTAGCGCGCTTGCGCGTCACTTACTTCAAAAAATCCGGTCCAAAGCCGTAAGGCAGCAGCTCGGAGAGTGTGACCGTTTTGTACGCGCTGCCCTTATCGATCAGGTACACCTTGAACGCGTCGGGATCGCAAAACTCGCGCAGCACCTGTCTGCACACGCCGCAGGGAGGGAAGCTGCCCTCAATCTCTTCTTTGTTTCCGCCGCAGACCGCGATGGCCTCGAATTCCTTCTCGCCCTCGCTGACCGCCTTGAATACCGCCACGCGCTCTGCGCATACGGTGGGCGTATACGATGCATTTTCAATATTGCAGCCCAGGTACACCTTGCCCGATTTTGCAAGCAGTGCAGCACCCACGCGGTAGCCCGAATAGGGTGCGTAGGCCGCTTTTCTGGCGTCAATCGCCATTTCTATCAGCTTTTCGGGTGTCATATCAGTCACCTCCAAGCACTTTTCCGCTTACACCGTCCACGCCAAACTCGGCGGCGATGGTAGCAGCAACCGCATCAAAGCCGTAAACCGTACCGAAGTCGCGGCTCTCCATGCCCTTTTTGTACATTAACAGCGGCACGTATTCTCTTGTGTGGTCGGTGGTCTTGGTATAGCCCGGGTCGCAGCCGTGGTCAGCCGTGATCATGAGCAGGTCATCCTCTCTCATGCCGGGGATAAAGGTATTCAAAAATTCGTCAAATGCGCTGAGCGCCTTGGCATATCCCACCGCATCGCGGCGGTGACCGTACACCATATCAAAATCCACCAGATTGACAAAGCAAAGGCCCTCGAAATCCTTGCCCTGCAGCTCCAGCGCCTTTTGCATGCCTGCGCCATTGTTCGGCGTATGATACGACTCGGTAATGCCGCTGCCCGCAAAAATGTCCTTGATCTTGCCGACCGCCAACACGTCGTACCCCGCGGCCTTCATGCGATCCAGCAGCGTGGGCTTGGGGGGCACGAGCGAATAGTCGTGTCTGCCGCTTGAGCGCACGTAGTTCGGGTATTCCCCTTCAAACGGGCGCGCGATCACGCGGCCGACGCCGTGCTTACCGACCAGCAATTTTCTTGCGATCTCGCAGTATTCGTAAAGCTTTTCGAGCGGCACGATGCTCTGGTGCGCCGCGATCTGGAACACGCTGTCCGCCGAGGTATAGACGATCAGATCGCCCGTGGCAAGATGCTCCCTGCCATAGTCGCGGATGACATCGGTGCCCGAGTAAGGCTTGTTGCACAGCACTCCCCTGCCGGTTTTGGCACGGAAAGGCGCGAGCAATTCTTCGGGAAAGCCCTCGGGATAGGTGGGTAAGGGGCTCTCGGACACAAGACCCGTCAGCTCCCAATGGCCAATAGTGGTGTCCTTGCCTGCCGATTTTTCGCGCAGTCTTGCATACGAGCCGATGGGTGCGTCCACACCGGGCAGGCACTCCACGCCCTCGATGTTGCCAAGACCAAGCGCCAGCATATTGGGAACGTGCAACGCATCGGTCTTGCACACAGTGCCCAGCGTGTTGACGCCCTCGTCACCAAACGCGGGGCTGTCGGGGCACTGGCCGATCCCGAAGCTGTCCAGCACGATCAGAAATACTCTCTTGCTCATTTTTTCGCCATCTCCACAGCGGTGTCCAGCGCGATTTCCATCATCTGCGTAAAGGTGTTCTGTCTTTCCTCTGCGGTGGTGACCTCATGCGTTACAAGGCTGTCCGAGATGGTGCAGATGCACAGTCCGCGCTTGCCTGCGCGCGCTGCGTTCATATAAAGCGCAGCGGCCTCCATTTCCACGGCCATCACGCCCATCTTTGCCCACTTCATGGTATCGGTGGGGTCGTCGTTATAAAACATATCCGAGGACAGAATATTTCCCACGTGATAATTCACGCCCTGCTTTTGTGCCTGCTCGATGGCGGTGGACAGCAGCGTATAGTCTGCGATGGGGGCAATATTGCCGGGCAGATGGTACTGCGCCGCAAAGCCGCCCTGGAAGCACGCGCCCTGGCCAAACACCACGTCACGCACGTGGATATGCGGCTGCAGAGAGCCTGCAGATCCGACGCGGATGATGTTATCCACGTCAAAGAAATTGAACAGCTCGTAAGAATAGATGCCGATGGCAGGCATACCCATGCCGCTTGCCATGACCGATACGGGCGTACCCTTATACGTACCGGTATAGCCGTGCACGCCGCGCACGTCGTTGACCAATACGGGGTTTTCCAGGAAGGTCTTTGCGATAAATTCGCTTCTCTTGGGGTCGCCGGGCATCAGCACGGTCTTTGCAAAATCCTCGGGCTTTGCGTTTATATGAGGGGTCGGATAAGGCTTGTTAGACATAATCTCGTCTCCTTTATATCAAATATTTTTATTTCTTTTCGGGGCTGCCTTCCATGAAGTACGCAGCCTCCATGTCGGCCATGCAAAGGGCGTATGCAAGCGGGAACATTTCAAGTGCCTTGCCTACGTTACCGGGGTCCTCTGTGCCCGAAAAGCCCATGTGATAACGAATGGCAAACGCCTCGTCGCGGGTCAGCTTCATGTAGCCGGATACGATGTAGACCGACTTTTCACCGTGACCGTAAGGCAAATTGTCCTCAATGGTATAGTATGGCACGCTCTCCCACTTGCCAAACTCGTTTTTGACGTTGCGGAACGAGGTTTTATAGAAATTAACCTTGCAGACGTCGTGCAAAAGCGCCGCAATGGCAATGCTCTCCTCCGAGTAGGAAATGCCGTACACTTCCTTCATACGCGGACGGTTCAGAATGTCGTGCAGACATTCGTAGACGTTGAGACTGTGGCGCAACAGTCCGCCTTCAAAGTTGCCGTGATAGCGCGTGCTTGCGGGAGCCGTGAAAAAGTCGCTTGCGTCCGAGTCAAGGAACGCCAGCAGCTTGTCAGCACCCTCGCGCTTGATGTATTTGTTGTAGATCTCCAAAAATCTCTGTTTATCCTCGTGCAGTTGCATCTTGCACCTCCAAAGCATTGTATTCCACATACATTTTACCATGTTTTTGCAAAAATGTAAAGGGGATTTACGCGATCGGACAAAAAAACCCGCCGAAGCGGGTTTTTGTCATTCTTCTTATTCAAGAGCCTCGATCTCTTCTGCCTTTTCAGAAAAGTATTTCCGTGCCCATTCATAATTCGGTCCATCGGTACACGTGTCAATCACAACGATTGCCATACGGCAATAATCGAATGCAGCTTTGATATTTCCCTTTTCAAGAAAGCAATCTATCAAGACAATAAACATGTCAGTCAGATTTTGAAACGAACTATGAAACTCTTTGCAAGCAGCTTCAAACCTTTCTTCGCCTTCGCTCACATTCACAAGCTCGGTCAAACGAGAAAAGTAGATTTCCGGAATTAAATCGACTGTTTTTCTTGCACTGATCAGATCCCCTTTGTCCCTGTATGCATATGCCATAAAACGATAAGCATCATATTTGGTACTGTCATCTTTGGTAACATCAACGATTTTGGATGCAATATGAATGACTTCATCAGGATCTTCCGTCACATACAACAAGTTGTTCAGCAATATATCATTATCGGGATAGATTTTCAGTCCGTTTTTAAGCAATTCTCTTGCTTTATCCGGATCACTGCTTCGATATCCCCAACTTTCTTTAGCAATTTTTAATGCCTTTTCTCTGACTTCTTCCAAATGAAAATCAAACAACTCATCCATTGTCACTCCAAAATAATTGGCGATAGACGGCACAAGTGCGATATCGGGCAAAGATATTCCATTTTCCCATTTACTAACCGCTTGAAATGATACACCTATACTGTTCGCAAGTTGATCCTGGGTCAATCCTCTCTGCTTGCGTAATTCTCTGATTTTGTTTCCTATGTTCATATTTTTCCCTCACTTCTGATCATCAAAGCGTCGACTACCTTGTGATTTCATTATAGCATATACACACATTTCAGGCAATAACCGCGTAAACAAGTTTTTTCAGCTATAGGTTGAAGTTTGATTACAATCGTTGTCTATTCGAGTAGAAGAGCGTCCGTACGGTGAACCTCATCCACCGCAACCGCGTCGCTGTTTCGCTCTGCGAAATACGCTCCGCTGCGGTCCCCCTTCCCCAGCGGGGAAGGCTCATCATAGCAGCCTTTCACGGATAACCGGATAAGACGGATACACACAAAAAGCCCTCTCCGC
>JAZNZB010000081.1:0-70838 GCA_045594705.1 Eubacteriales bacterium | reverse complement strand
CGCGGACGCTCCTTCACGGGTGCGGTTGGGATGTTATGTGAGAAAACCCTCTCCGTTCTTTTTGGCACCGCGGGCGCAAAAAGAACCAAAAACGCCGAGGTATTTCGCCCGTTGCGACGGGCAACAAGGGCTCTGCCCTTGGCCTGCGTGCCTTTGAAAAGGCTCGAGCGAAACTTTCATGAGAGGTTGTCCGTATGGGTGACGTTGGCCTCTTGACTGTTTTGCTGTTCCGTGCTATAATTATCATGAAGTATTATGCATTCTTTTGTGTAAAGGATATTTTTTATGAAGCTTTCAACAAAAATTGCGGTCATCGGTGCGGGTCACGCAGGTGTCGAGGCTGCCTTGGCCGCCGCGCGCATGGGTGTGGACACCGTTCTCTTTACCCTCTCGCTCGACGCCGTAGCCAACATGCCCTGCAATCCCTCCATTGGTGGCACTGCCAAGGGGCACTTGGTCTACGAAATCGACGCTTTGGGCGGCGAGATGGGTCGTGCTGCCGACCGCGTCACGCTCCAATCCCGCACGCTCAACCTCGGCAAGGGTGCTGCCGTCTATTCCAAGCGCATTCAGGCCGACCGTCGCAAATATCAGAATATTATGAAGCACACGCTGGAGCTGACGCCGAATTTGCGCCTCATTCAAGCCGAAATCGTAGAAATTCTGACCGATAATGACCCCAATCATCCGCAAATTACGGGTGTCCGCACGCATCTTGGCGAGCTTTGGGAGACCTCTGCCGTCATTATCGCAACCGGTACGCACCTTGGCGGTCGCATTTTCGTAGGTGACGTCAACTACGCCGCAGGCCCGGACGGCATGCTGCCCGCCAACGCTCTGACCGAGTCCTTGCTCTCACTCGGTATCAAAATGATGCGCTTCAAGACCGGTACGCCCGCGCGTGTCAAGCGTTCCACCATTGATTTCTCGGTGCTTGAGCTGCAGCCCGGTGAGGAAAATCCCCTGCCTTACAGCCAGGACAATATGGAACATTTGTTCTATTCCATGCAGCAAACTCCTTGCCACATCGTCTATACCAACGAAAAAACACACGAGGTCATTCTCTCCAATATCAAGCGTTCTGCGCTCTATTCCGGCCAGATCCACGGCACAGGCCCGCGCTACTGCCCTTCTATCGAGGACAAATTGGTGCGTTTTGCTGACAAACCCCGTCATCAGCTGTTTGTCGAGCCCATGGGCGAGAACAATGAAGAAATGTACATTCAAGGCTTTTCCACCTCTCTGCCGCCTGACGTGCAGTACGAAATGCTGCGTACCTTGGATGGATTTGAGCATGCAGAGATCATGCGCTACGCCTATGCAATTGAATACGACTGTGCCGACCCCTTGCAAATGCTCCCAACGCTGGAATTCAAGCAAATTGGCGGTCTTTACGGAGCAGGTCAATTCAACGGCACCTCCGGCTACGAGGAAGCAGCTGCACAGGGTCTTGTGGCGGGCATCAACGCTGCACGCCGCGTAAAAGGTCTTGACGGCATCATTCTTTCGCGTTCGGAGAGCTACATCGGCACACTGGTCGACGATCTGGTCACCAAGGGCACGCACGAGCCCTACCGTATGATGACCTCGCGTTCAGAATACCGTCTGCTGTTGCGCCAGGACAATGCCGACGCGCGTCTGACCCCTATCGGATATGAAAACGGACTGATCTCGCAAGAAAGATACAATTCCTTCCTTGCAAAGCAGGAATTGATCAAAAATGAGAAGGAACGCCTTGAAAATTCACACATTTCAATGCAAAAAGCCAACGATTTTCTCGCATCGTTTGATCTTCCGCCCATCAAATCCGGCTGTTCCTTAGCCGATTTGTTGCGCAGACCCGAGCTGACTTATGCCGATCTTGCGCCTGTGGACGCAGCACGCGCTCCACTTGCGCGTCGCGTATTGGAAACCGTGGAGATCGATATCAAGTATGAGGGCTACATCAAACGTGCCTTTGCCGAGGCGCAAAGACACCGGAAATTAGAGGACAAGCACCTCTCTCCCGATACCGATTACTCAGCCATTCGCGGTCTTCGTCTGGAAGCAGCACAAAAGTTGAATGCGATCAAGCCCTTGACCATTGGTCAGGCATCGCGCATCAGTGGCGTCAATCCGGCAGACATTTCTGTGCTGCTGATTTGGCTCGGGCTCAAATAAAGGAGGCATTATGGAGCAATTTTCCGAAGTTTTTGATAAAGTTTTTGCCGAAAACGGGCTTTCATGCTACGCAACCGAGCAAAACAAGCAAACGTACGCAGCCCTTTGCAATCACATCCTTGAGGTAAACAAAATTCATAATCTGACCGCGATCCGAGATGTCCCCGGCGTAATCACCAAGCATTTTGCCGACTCCTTGACCATTGCGCCCCATATTCCCGAGGGTGCAAGCGTCATCGACGTAGGCACAGGCGGCGGGTTTCCTACTCTTCCGCTTGCTGTGGCAAGGCCGGACTTAAAGATCACTGCGATCGATAGCACCGCCAAAAAGATCGCGCACGTGCAAAGCACCGCAAAGCAATTCTCCCTTGATCATATCACTGCTATAACAGGTCGCGCCGAGGAGCTTGCACAGACGCAAATGCGTGAAAGCTTTGACGTAGCTACCGCACGCGCCGTCTCAGAATTGCGAATCCTTTGCGAGATCACGCTTCCGTTTGTCAAGCCCGGCGGATATTTGGTGGCCATGAAGGGAGCTTCTGGCCAAAAAGAGCTTCAGGATGCAAAAAGTGCGATATCAACACTCGGAGGCAATTTGTCTGACGAGCACCATCTCGAGCTGGTTGACCAAAACGGCAACCGCGAGGAACGATATCTCTTTATTATCCGAAAGACATCGCATACACCAAATAATTTTCCGAGACAATACGCACAGATCTTGAAAAAACCGCTGTAAATCAGCGGTTTTTTTATTTGTTTTCTCAGAAATTGCGACGTCATATCACTCAATATCAGCAAGCTCCGCCCCAAACGCACTTCTCCCGACCAAACATGCAGCAACAAAATCCATGCTTGCCGCATGATATACTTCACGCATTACCAAAAAGGAGTTAGTTATGTGTGATCATATTTATGCCAAAGAAGAATTATCTGTTTTGATCGAGCGCGCCCTATCGGATCAATCGAATATTTTTGAACAAGCAACTGCTATGCGGCATCTCTGTGTCAGACTGAACATGACGCAGAGTGCATTGGCAAAGCGTTTGGGAGTCAGCCAATCGACAGTGGGTAACAAAATCAGATTGCTGCAATACAGTTTAAGCGAAAGGGAGTTGGTTTTGAAGTACGGTTTGAGTGAGCGCCATGCACGCGCTTTGTTGCGTATTTGCTCACCAAAAAGAGAAAAGATGATCGAAACGGTCGGAAACATGCACCTGACCGTGCAGCAAACCGAGGAATTGGTCGAAAAATACTACCGTGAAACACATCATCCTGCATCCGGCGATCGCATCACATACGATCCTCTTTCCGCTGACAGCTTTATTACAAGCACGCAATCAGGGGCCGATCAACTACGACGCATCGGATACAAAGTCACTTGTCTGACAGAGACCGGGGATCATTGGAGAAAGATTTCGATTACTGTATGCGAATAACATTTTAATTCCTTTAAGTCTCGGCTGCATGTTTCACGCGGAACATGTCGGCACCGGGTGCGTTTCACGTGAAACATTTCTTTTCGGCATAGATGTTCCACGTGGAACATGATCCGTTCATTCTTAATGTTCCACGTGGAACATTTCTCCGCATCGGTGATGTTTTATGTGTACTTTTTGCCGAATAGGTTTCACGTGAAACATTCGCATTTCTACTGACGCGCATTTTCAATATTATGATTATTTTTGAATTTTGTGCAAATAATCTTATCGAAACTATTGCATTCATGCTGCTTTCGTGGTATAATATCCGCAGAATATTTTTTGGAGGTATATAGATTCCATGGGAAAAATCATCTCATTCTGTAATCAGAAGGGCGGCGTAGGCAAAACCACCTCTGCTGTCAACATTGCTGCTTCCCTCGGCATTCTTGGATACAAGGTACTCTTGATCGATCTTGACCCCCAGGGCAACGCCACAAGCGGTGCAGGGATTGCAAAAAAGACGCTGAAGCTGACCATTAATGACGTTTTGACTGCTGACGTATCCATGCAAGATGCTATTATTGAAACTGAATATGAGAATTTGCACTTAGTTCCTACCAATATTGCACTTGCAGGTGCTGAATTTGAGCTGTTCCAGCATGAAAACAGCGAATATCGTATGAAAGAAGCCCTTGCTCCTGTCAAGAGCAATTACGACTACATTATTATTGATTGTCCGCCTTCTCTGGGTATGCTGACCGTAAACGCCATGGCAGCCAGTGACGGAGTGGTCATTCCGATGCAGTGCGAATTCTACGCGCTTGAAGGTCTCTCTCAGCTGATGATCACAGTTGGCAGAATCAAGTCGCACTACAATAACAATCTGACCGTAACCGGCATTCTGATCACCATGTACAATCAAAGACTGCTGCTTTCTCAGCAAGTCATGAGCGAATTGCGTCGCCACTATGCAGACAAGCTGTTTGATTCGCCCATTTCCCGTAGCGTCAAGGTGTCCGAAGCCCCCGGCTTTGGCATGCCTGTTTATTATCATGACAAGCGCAACAAGGGCGCTGCCGAATATCTGGCATGCGCAAAAGAGCTTGCATCCAGAATTTAATAGGAGGTATTAAAAAAAATGGCAAGAAAACAAGGTGGACTTGGCAGAAATTTCTATGAAATTCTGGACGACAATATGCTTGAGTCCAAAAAGGACTCCATTACAAAGCTGCGCGTGGCAGATATTGAGCCCAGACGTGATCAGCCCCGAAAGGATTTTGATCTTGAGCCCCTGCAGGCTTTGGCTGATTCGGTAGCAGAATACGGTGTTCTGGTGCCCCTGATCGTGCGCGAAAACGCTATTTCGGCAAACACATATGAGATCATCGCGGGCGAACGTCGTTGGAGAGCTGCTAAAATGGCCGGAATTACTGAGGTTCCTGTTGTCATTATGGACAGCGACGACATGAAAACCTCGGAAATCGCACTGATTGAGAACGTACAAAGACAGGATCTCAACCCTGTCGAAGAAGCGTTTGCATACCAGGCTCTGATTGACAGATACGGCTGCACGCAGGACGAGGTGGCAAAGAAGGTTGGCAAGAACCGTTCTACCATCACCAATATGCTGCGTTTGCTTGAGCTCCCCGAGGAGGCACTTGAGCTGCTCAAAAAGGGCGAGATCTCCGGTGGACACGCAAGAGCGTTGCTCGGTCTTGATGACGAGGCGCAAATCATTGATCTGGCACATAAAATTGCAGAAAAGGACTATTCCGTACGTGAAACAGAACGTATTGTGCGTCTTTTCAAGGCCCGTGCGGAGGCAGACGAGCAGCCCGAGGAGCTTGACGAATCTGACTCCCAACGCAAGGTTTACATGAAGGATCTGGAGCGCCGCGTTATGCACACGCTTGGCAGAAAGGTCAGAATTGCCCGTGTTGCCAAAAAGAAGATCGTGGAGTTGTCTTATGAGGACGACCAAGACCTTGAAGAAATTATCAAAATCCTCTGCGGAAACGACTTTTTTGCAGAAATCTAACACAAAATAACGGAGAAATATCATGATCGACATTAATTATATCAAAAATAACCCCGAGGAAGTCATTGCAAGACTGGCAAAGAAAGGCAAGGACGCAAGACAAGAAATCGAGCAGATCCTTGCGCTTGACACCGAAAGACGCGCTCTGATCGTGGAAGGCGAAGCGATCAAGGCTGAGCAGAACAAGATCAACAAGCAGATTCCCCAGCTTAAGAAGCAGGGCGAGGACGTCACCCCCATCTTCGCACAGATGAAGGAGATGGGCGCGCGCGTCAAGCAGATCGATGAGAGAAAGAAAGAGGTTGAGGTTCAGTATCAGGGTCTGTTGCTTTGCCTGCCCAACCTGCCCGACGAGGATCTGTTACCCGGCGGCAAGGAGAACAATCAGCCTCTGCGCTACTATGGCGAGCCCAGAACCTTTGATTTCGAGCCCAAAAATCACGTTGATCTGTGCACCGATCTGGGTCTGATCGACTACAAGCGCGGCACCAAGCTGTCCGGCTCCGGCTTCTGGATTTATTCCGGCGTCGGTGCACGTCTGGAGTGGGCGCTGCTCAACTACTTTATCGATTTCCATCTGGGCAACGGCTACGAGCTGATGCTTGTACCTCATATGCTGGGCTACGAATGCGGCCAGACCGCAGGTCAGTTCCCCAAGTTCAAGGACGAGGTTTACTGGCTGGAGCAGCAGGACGACGACGAAAGACGCCGTTTCATGCTTCCCACCGCAGAGACAGCGCTGGTTTCCTTGCACCGCGATGAGATCCTGACCGAGGCAGATCTGCCCCGCAAGTATATTTCCTACACCCCTTGTTTCCGCCGTGAGGCCGGTTCCTACAGAGCAGATGAGCGCGGTATGGTGCGCGGACACCAGTTCAATAAGGTCGAAATGGTGCAGTATACGCTGCCCGAGAAGAGTGACGAGGCGTGTGACGAGCTGGTTGCCAACGCAGAAAACCTGGGCAAGGGCCTGGGCTTCCACTTCAGAACCGTCAAGCTGGCCGCAGAGGACTGCTCCGCATCCATGGCAAGAACCTACGATATTGAAATCAACATTCCTTCCATGAACGGTTATAAGGAAGTTTCCTCGGTATCCAACGCACGTGACTACCAGGCACGCAGAGGTATGATGCGCGTCAAGCGTGCAGACGGCAAGATCGAGTATGTGCACACACTCAACGGCTCCGGCCTGGCGACCAGCCGTATTTTCCCCGCGCTGGTTGAGCAGAACCAGAACGCTGACGGTTCGGTCAACGTACCCGATTGCCTGAAGAAGTACATCGGTCTTGACGTTATTCGCTGATTTTTCGACAAAATACAAGAACGCGCATTCTGTTTTTAGAACATTCGTTCTGTTTTGAGAAAGGAGGACTTCAATGTCCGGATTTACCCGAGTACTCATCAATCTGAGCAATGACGCCTCCGCGCAGCCCTCTCTGATTGAGGAGCTGTGGGCTTACGTAACCGAAAAGTATCTTACTCTGGATATTTCACAATATCATAATCTCGGGATCGATTTGGGCGAGAGCGGTGTGATCAATCTGTCCTGGGCAATCATTGCGCTGTTTTTGGGCATGATCCTTGCCGCAATTCTCAGCGTCTATGAGAAAAAGGGCCTTGGGGAATTCGTGCGCAAGCTGATCTATGAGGATTGCTATACACCCGAAAGTGCCAAAACGCTTTATGAGCTGGGATATCATAAAAACGCGGCCGTCCGCAGTGCCTTGCGCAGCGGGTCACTTTCAAAGGTCGTCGTGTGCACGCAAAAAAAGGAATACGACGACGCAATTGCCCAAAAAAAGCAGGAATATGAGGAAAGTGCCACCAAGGATGGCCCCGCATTCGGCTCAGCACCCTATAAAATCGATTTTCAAAAGGACACGTTCTATATTCCCAAGGACGATTCTTACGCAGCCGATATCCGTTACGACAAGCGAGGATCAGGCTGGATCTCGGTGCTGATCATCGCAGGCATTGCCATTCTGCTGGCTGTATTTGTCATATTCATTTTGCCCGATATGCTGCAGATGTTGGATAACTTTATCGGTCTGATGAGACCCGAGGCCAATTATCATTGATTTTCAGTTTACTTGCATGGAGGTTTTGTATGCAAAGACCCTACATCGGCATTACTTGCTCCAAAACAGCCGAAGGAAAGATCGCCATGAGCCAGAATTACCTCAATTCTCTCTGGGAAGCAGGTGCTGTTCCGGTCTTTTTGGCGTACACGGAGGATGAAGAAAAGCTAGCCGAATACGCAAACGTTTTCGACGGATTTTTGTTTGCCGGTGGCGACGATATGGACCCTGCACTCTACGGAGAAGAGAAAATGTTTGAGAGTGTAGAGATCGATGCTGACCGTGATGCGTTTGAGCTGGCACTCTACCGCCACGTCAAGGCTACGGGCAAGCCCATTCTCGGCATCTGTCGCGGCATTCAGCTGCTCAACGTGGCGGAGGGCGGTACGCTGTATCAGCATATCGACGGCCACAGACAGACCGAGCCGGGAACGACTACGCTGCAAAAGACCTTGGTTTACAAGGGTTCGATGCTGTATTCTCTGACAGAGTGCGAGGAGATCTTGGTCAACACCTTCCACCATCAGAACATCAAGGCTCTTGCCCCCACGCTGACCGCAGATGCCGAGAGTGAGGACGGTTATATCGAGGCCGTGCACATGGAAGGGCACAGGTTTTATCTCGCCGTGCAGTGGCATCCCGAGATCTTCCGCGCGCAAAGCCCCGCTATGCAAAGGTTGTTTGCGTCGTTTGCAGACGCTTGTCGGAGTTAATGTATGAAAAATATGCAACTGGCGGACATTCTCCGCCCTAAAACGCTGGATGAGATCGTCGGGCAAGAACATTTGTTCGGCCCTCGCGGTGTAGTCAGACGCATGATCGCAGGGGGAAGGATCACGAATATGATCTTTTTTGGCCCTCCCGGCACGGGAAAGACCACGGCAGCCTCTGCCATTGCGGCAGCGTCGGGTATGCAGTTTCGCAAGCTCAACGCCACACACGCATCCACGCAGGACATCAAGGACATCATCGCCGAGACCAACAACATTTTCGGCTCGGGCGGAATTCTCTTGTATCTTGACGAGATCCAGTATTTTAACAGAAAACAGCAGCAAACGCTGCTGGAATACATGGAGGACGGCAGAATCACGCTGATCGCCTCCACCACCGAAAATCCCCATTTTTACGTATATAACGCGATCATTTCACGCTCTTCGCTGTTTGAATTCAAGCCCGTACCGCCCGAGAGCGGAGCAAAGATGCTCAGACGCGCACTGGACTACCTCAACGAGGAGCACGGGACAAATAAAACGGCATCGGACGAATTGCTTTGCTACGTGGCAAAGGCTGCGGGAGGAGACGTCAGACGCGCGATTGGGCTGTTTGAGAACGCATTTTTCTCGGCAGACGGCGAGATTTTGCGCGAGCACGCCGATGCATTCAAGAGCGGCATTGGAAATTACGGTGACGACGCCCATTACGATCTGCTATCCTGCCTGCAAAAGTCCATTCGCGGCTCAGATCCCGATGCGGCGGCATTTTACACGGCCAAATTGCTTGAATCGGGCGAGTTGATCTCGGTTTGCAGACGCCTGCAGGTGATTGCAAACGAGGACATCGGCGCGGCTTATCCCATGGCAGCAGTGATCACACGCGCATGCTGTGAGTCGGCCAAGGAGCTGGGCATGCCCGAGGCGAGAATTCCGCTCGGAAATGCGGCAATCATTCTGGCAACCTCACCCAAATCGAATGCCACACATATCGCGCTGGATGCAGCGCTGGAGGACGTGCGGGCAGGGAAAGGGAACGAGATCCCCGAGCATTTGCAAAGCCCGCTGAATAAAGGGTATAAGTACCCGCACGACTTTCCGAATCATTACGTCAATCAGCAGTATCTGCCCAATGATCTGAAGGACAGAAAGTATTATACTCCCGCGCAGAATAAGACCGAACAGGCCGCGGCGGAGTATTGGAAGAAGATCAAGGGGAACTGACCCAAGCGAATGCCCTAAACTCATGAAAGTTTTGATCAAACTTTTACAAAAGTTTGCAGGTCGAGGGCGGCGCCCTCGTCGCGCCCGCAGGCGCGAAATCATCTCGGCGTTTCTTTTTTGTGAACTTTTTTCTTTGCGCCGGCGGTGTCAAAGAAAAAAGTGGGTGACGAATTAGGTTACGTGACATTGAGAAGATTCTCTCCGTTCTTTTTTTGAGCAAGTAGCCGCAAAAAAGAACCAAAAAAACGGCGTTTTTCGGGGCTCTGCCCCGTACCCCGCAAACTTTTGGAAAAGTTTGATCAAAACTTTCATCCTGTGAGAGTGGCCCGTTGAGGGTTGCTTAACCCATTTTTCATCCTATTTTTTTAAATTAAAGGATATTACCATGAACGTACCCGAGCTTTACGGCTCACGCGTCTTTAACGACGACGTGATGCGTCAAAAACTTCCCAAGGACGTTTATCGCTCCTTGACCAACACCATCGCCACCGGCGGTGTCATTGACCCCGCCATTGCAGGCACGGTCGCCACAGCCATGAAGGACTGGGCAATCGAAAAGGGCGCTACCCACTTTACCCATTGGTTCCAGCCGCTCTCCGGCGTCACGGCAGAGAAGCACGATGCCTTTATCTCCCCTCTGGGCGATAAGGTCATTATGGAATTCTCCGGCAAGGAGCTGATCAAGGGCGAAAGTGACGCCTCCTCCTTCCCCTCGGGCGGCCTGCGCGCCACCTTTGAGGCCAGAGGCTATACCGCCTGGGATCCTGCGTCCTATGCCTTTGTCAAGGACGGCACGCTGTACATTCCCACCGCCTTCTGCTCCTATACGGGCGAGGCACTGGATACCAAAACGCCGCTTTTGCGCTCTATGGACGCGCTCAACGTGCAGGCGCTTCGTATTCTGCGCCTGTTTGGCGATACGACTACCTCACGCGTTTGCGCAACAGTCGGTGCAGAGCAGGAATATTTTCTTGTAAACAAAGCGTACTTCGACCGCCGCAAGGATCTCTCCTACTGCGGCAGGACTCTGTTTGGTGCACCCGCACCCAAGGGTCAGGAGATGGAGGACCATTATTTCGGTCCGTTAAAGACCCGCGTCTCCGCCTTTATGGCTGAGCTTGACCGCGAGCTTTGGGCACTCGGCATCAATGCCAAGACCAAACACAATGAGGCTGCACCCTCGCAGCACGAGCTTGCACCCATCTACACCACGGCCAACGTGGCAGTCGATCAGAATATGTTGACCATGGAGTACATGAAAAAGGTAGCCGAGCGTCACGATCTGGTTTGTCTGCTCCACGAAAAGCCCTATCAGGGCGTCAGCGGCTCTGGCAAGCATAACAACTGGGCACTTGCCACCGATACGGGCAAGAATCTGACCGATCCCGGCAAAAAACCGGGCGAAAATCTGCAATTTTTGCTGATTTTGGCAGCCGTGATCCAGGCTGTGGACGATTATCAGGGGCTTTTGCGCCTGTCTATCGCCACCGCGGGCAATGATACGCGCCTGGGTGTTGCCGAAGCACCGCCCGCCATCATCTCGATCTTTGTGGGCGAGGAGCTGGAGCACGTCATTGAATCCATCATTCGCGGCACGGCTTACGCCGGACATGGACGCGCCACGCTCAATCTGGGCGTTCCCTCCATTCCGGCCATCAGAAAGGATACGACCGACCGCAACCGCACCTCTCCCTTTGCCTTTACCGGCAAGAAATTTGAGTTCCGTATGCCGGGTGCAGCGCAGAATATCGCCATGCCCAACATCGTGCTCAATACCGCCGTGGCAAAATCCTTCTGCGAGTATGCAGACAGGCTTGAAAATGCTTCGGATTTCGATGCCGAGCTGCATGCGCTGCTGCGCGAGGTATTTACCAAGCACGAGCGCATCCTGTTCAGCGGAAACGGCTATTCCAAGGAATGGGAGGAGGAGGCTGAGCGTCGCGGACTGTGCAATTATAAGCGTTCCGTGGACGTCTATCCGCATATGACCGATGCCGAAAACGTGGAGCTGTTCGAAAAATTCGGTGTGATGAGTACCAGCGAGCTGCAATCCCGTCAAGATATTCTGCTGGAGAATTACGCCAAGATCATCAACATCGAAGCACAGACCATGATTGTAATGGCAAGTAGAGAATATATACCGGCTGTTGAGGAATACATGTGCCGCCTGGCAGATACCGCAAGTAAAAAGCGTGATGTTCTGGGCGTTGGCTCGATCGGTGTGGAAAAGGATCTGTTGACCAAGCTCTCCTCGTATAACGAGCAGGCATACGCAGCACTCGAGGCGCTCAAGCGCGCCGATGCCGAGGCCATGTCTCAGCCCGATCATTTTTCTGTTGCACGTGTCTTCTGCGATAAGGTCGTGCCCGCCATGCAGGCCTTGCGCGCGCCCGTAGACGCCATGGAGACCATCATGCCCTCTGCGCTGTGGCCTGTTCCCACCTACGGAGAAATGACCTACAGACAGTAAAATCGGTTACATTAATAATAGAGCATCCAAAGAATAGGACGCCCGCACGGCAAGTGCTGCGGCGTCCTTTTTGATTTAACCATTATTATCCGTCTTTTTTGCCAATTATTGAATGCATGTTTTGTGCATTATTCCGATTTTCTGAAAGTTGACGCATAAATATTCAAAACCTTATTGCATTTTATTTTGACGTGTGATATCATATAACGTACCTATTCGTAGGCCAAATAAAATATCATGAAAGGAAAAAAATCATGAAAAAGTTACTCGTTATTCTGGCACTTTGCATGGTTCTCTCGGTTGTTCTGGTTGCTTGTAAAGACAACACCAACGATCCCGAAGAAACCACTCCCGAAGTGACCACTCCCGAAGTGACCACTCCCGAGGAGACTACTCCCGAGGAGACCACTCCCGAGGCTACCACTCCTGAGGAGACCACTCCTGAGGCTACGACTCCCGAGGAGACCACTCCCGAGGAAACCACTCCCGAAGAAACCACCGAGCCCGAGCCCGACCCCGCTGATCCCGTATTCTTTGCAGGCGCAGCTGATCTGGCAGGTATTGCTACTGCAGGCGCAGGCATTGCAGGCGCAGAGGTTGTAACCGAAGACGGTTTTGAGTTCGCTCGCATCACCGTTAACTCCGGTGACCCCCAGTTCACTGTTGGTTCTAACATCGGCGTAGTACCTCAGTACTTGGCATTCGTTTACAGAACCACCGCTGAGCTCGATGCAGAGATGTTCATCGGTACCTCCAATGGTCCTAACGGTACTAACGACCACGTTGTTCTGGATTGGAACAATGATGGCAACTGGAACCTCCTGGTAGTTGACCTTGCTAACTGCTCTTCTACCAACATCACCGACGGCAACGTTGGCTACTTCCGTCTTGACCCCTTCAGAGGCGCGACCGAAGGTGCTCTTGACCTTGCTTACATCGGCTTCTACAACACTGCTGAGTATGCTGCTATCTACTTTATGGATAAGCTTTGCGTAAACACCACCGATGCTGCTGCCGGCTTCATTAGCTGGTCCTTCGACGGCTTCTACCTCAACGACAACCTGTACTTCGCAGAGGACGGCAATGCTGCCGGCAAGCTCGAAGCTCAGGACAAGATCGTTCCCATCAACTACGGCACTGAGTGCTACAACATCGGCTTCCGCGGCTGGACCTCCTTCCAGCAGAACGTAACCGCTTTCGGTTACTACATCACCGGCACTACCGGTAACGTTGTATTCGGCGAATTCAAGCAGGATAGACCCGACCTTGAGGCTGCAGGCATCAAGAACGGTTGTGGCTTCAACATCACCGTTCCCACCTATGAGCTTCCTTACGGCGAGCACAGCGTAAGCATCTATGCTAAGCTGGAAGACGGCACCATTGTAAAGCTGTATGAGATCGTTCTCAACAAGATCAACCTGACTGTAGATGCTAACACCAACTTCATGGTATCCATCGACTTCGTAAACGGCAAGGGCCCCTACAACGCTGAAACCGGCGATTGGGCAACTAACTATGCAGGTGTTGGCGGTGTTTCCACCGGTAAGATCGACGCTGCAGTTGACCACAAGACCAACGATAAGAACGGCCTGCTGACCTTTGGCGGTTGGTGCGGCGTTCCCGGCGGTGTAAACCGTTACGTTTGGTCCATCGACGGTGTAAACTGGATGGAAGTTGTTTCCGGCGGTAAGGACGGCGAGCCTCTCGAGGGCTACTACAACAGCCTGAACACCGAAGAGGGCATGACCTCCACCAAGAACGGTTTGTTCAATAGCGGTGCTGAGATCACCATTGACCTCTCCATCTTCCCCGCAGGCGCACAGGGCAACGTGATGATCGGTGCTATCCCCGAGCTGAACCAGAACTCTGTAATTGTTATCTGCGAGCTGGCTAATGTTACCGTTGCTCCCGTTGTTGAGACTGTTTACTACAACGGCGAAAACGGCACCTTCTCCGTTCCCGCAAACTTCGAAACCAAGTTCTTCGTACGTGGCGGCGCTGCAGGCATGACCATGACCATTGCAAACGCTGACAAGTTCACCATCACTGCTACCAACTTCGCAGGCGATCCCGCTACTCTGACTGCTGTTGACGGTAAGATCGTAATCGAAATTCCCGCTGATTGGGATTCCTTCGAGCTGACCATCGTAAACAACAACGCTGAGGCTGCTGAGGTTGCTATCTCCTTCGAGGCTCCCGCTATTGAGACCTCCGGTCTCGTTATGGGCGAGAACACCGTAGAAGTTACTGTTGAGAACTACTACTGCGCAGGTACTGACGTTACCTTCACTGCTACCGAGGCCGGCACTTACACCTTCGGCGGCGATGCTGCATTCATCTGGTGCGTAGAAAAGGATGAGGGCTTCTCCACTCCTTGGACCGTAGAATTGGCTGCAGGCGATACCCTGACCCTGAACGTTGGCGTTGACGACGTAATGGCAATCGAGGGCGGTAACGGCAACGTAACCATCGTTCTGAACATTACCAAGGCTTAATTCAAGCTTTGAATCAGTCAAAAAATCAATGATTTTCGGCAGCCGCCCGCATGGGCGGCTGCTTTTTTGCTTTCACCGGAAATCAATAGTAATAGTGCCTAATTTTTATTTGATATGATTGTATATTTCGCCTATTTTGCTGTATTGACTGTACAATTTTCCAAAAATTTGTTGCAAATTCATTTTCTTTGTGATAAAATATGGTATGCCTATCCTAAGCGTAGGTAAAATTATCTTCATGAAAGGAAAAAGATCATGAAAAAGTTACTCGTTATTCTGGCACTTTGCATGGTTCTCTCGGTTGTTCTGGTTGCTTGCAACAACAATGACAATCCCGAAGAAACCACTCCCGAAGTGACCACTCCCGAAGTGACCACTCCCGAGGCTACCACGCCCGAAGAGACCACTCCCGAAGCTACCACTCCCGAAGAGACCACTCCTGAGGCTACGACTCCCGAGGAGACCACTCCCGAAGACAGCACCCAACCCACCGTTGACCCCGTTAAGGTTGTCATCGCGAAGTCTTGGGACTCCATGTACAAGGTTGTTGACGGTTATGAAGCTGACGCTGTTTTCGGCGATGGCACCGCTTACTTGACTTGGGAAACCAATGCAGTTGTTGACATCGACCACACCACCGAGGCTCTGCGCGTTTGGGGTTGGATCGCATACGCAACTGAGACCGAAGGCACCGTTGGTTACTCCATCAACGGCGGCGACGTTATCTACAACGAAGCATTCACCTTCACCGCTGAGGAAGGCGTTCAGACTCACATCAAGAACAACGTTCCCGGCGCTCTGTCCGCATGCAGAATGAAGTTCGACATTCCCACTGCTGATCTCAAGGCAGGCGAATACACCTTCGCTCTGGTTGCTAAGGATCCCAACGGTAACGAAGAAGTTATCAAGGAATTCAAGGTTACCAAGACCATGCCTTACGTTGAAAACGCTCATTCTAACTTCTCTATCGATAACGTATCCTTGAACGGCAACGCATACGTTACCGAGGGCAGTGTTGTTGCAGAGATGCAGGCTAAGAACAACACCGTTGTTGTTATGCCCACCGATGCTAAGGAATCCATCGGCATGAGAGGTTGGGCAGCATTTGCTGCAGCTCCCGCTGTTGAGTACGGTTATTACATTGGCAAGCAGGTTGAGATCATTACCGACGCTGCTTACGCTCAGGACCGTCCTGACCTGGCAACTGCAGGTATTGTAAACGGCTCTGGCTACAACATGACCGTTTCCATCGCTGACCTTCCCGCAGGCGTATATCCCGTAGGCGTTATCGCTAAGCTCGAAGACGGCACCTATGCTCAGTTCTACTCCTTCTATCTCCAGATCGTTCCCGAGTGCAACGAAGCTACCGTTGATCTCGGTATCCGTACTTCCGGCGGCCCCTACAGCGGCGAAAAGAAGTTCGGTCAGAAGCTGCCCCTCGGCAACAACTACCTGACCGGCGTAACCGTTAAGGATATGGCTACCTACGCTGACGGCAACGTCAACACCTGGTCCTTCAAGGTTTGGGCTTGGAACACTGACTATGAAACCACCGTTGCAGGTACTGTTCTGTTCGAGCTGACCGGCGAGAACCATCCCGACAACACCAGCTTTGTTGTTGAAATTCCCTTTGAAAAGCTGATCACCGGCGACGTTTACTACGAAATCGAGTACCTGACCGGTTCCGCACAGTTCACCGGTTGGGCTGCTGACGAAATTCTGGTTCCCGGCGTAGAGACCTACGTAGCAGGCACACTCAAGGAAGGCACTTACGGTTCTTCCGTTAAGCTTGCTGTTCCCGTAGTCGTAACTCCCCCCGCAGAGCCCAAGCCTCCCGTAGCTGAAGGTAATGCTGAATACCTTGCAGGCCAGGCTAACAATGGCGGTATTGGCAACAACAACATTGAATCCGCAGTTCTGAGCGAGGATGGCAGCTACGTTACCATCACCACCCCCGGCGGCGACCCCTACTTCTGGGTACTGACCGGCGGCGCTAACATCGAAGGCGTTGGCGCTATCACTCTGAAGTACCGCACCACCGTTGACGGCGGTGAGGAATTCGACGGCGAGTTCTTCGTAGGCTCCGGCTCTATCACTGGCGGCGCTGACGAAGTAAAGTTCGAGTACATCAATGACGGCGAATGGCACGTTATCGTTCTCGACATCGCTTCTTATCTGAATGCTGCAGGCAAGGTTAACTACCTGCGTTACGACTTCTTCGCTGGCTCTGCAGGCTCCATCGACATCGCTGAGATCATCCTGTTCGATACCGTTGTTTCCGCTAACGCTTACTACGGCATCGTTGAGGAAGAACCCGAAGCTCCCGCTGAGGATCCCTTCTACGCTCTCCAGATGGTTCAGGCTAAGACCGGCGAGACCCTGTACTTCACCGGCGAAATGGCTGGCGATTACCTCGCTACCTCCACCGACGCAGCTGCTGCTGCAAAGGTTTACGTTGAGACTTCCGAGAACGGTCTGAGACAGTACGTTCTGGTTGACGGCGTTAAGAACTACATCGAGATCCACAAGAACGACAGTAACAAGGTTCGCGTTTGCCTGACCACTGATCCCCAGTTCTACTATGTATTTGACGAAGAGGCTAACACCTACGTTATCAACTTTGAGGAAACCAACTATTATCTGGGCACCTACAATGATTTCACCACCATTGGCTGCTCCAGCACCTACTACATCACCGGTGATAACGCTGCTAACGTTGGCGTTTCCCAGTACGTTGTAGAGTGGGTTGATTATCCCGCAGCTCAGTAATCTTTGAATCAAAGATCATAAGCTAAAATTTGGGCTCTCCTTCGGGAGAGCCCTTTTTTGAGCTTATGCATAAAAAAGAAAACCCTTTTACAAGGGTTTTCTTTTGTTTTATAAAGGATTTATTCTTGCTCTGTATCCTGCTCGGTTTGCTCGATCTCAGCCTCTGCGTCGATATTTTCAACCTCTGCAAGCGTTTCTGTCTCGGGGATCTGATCCTCGGGCAGAGCCTCGCTTTCGCTTACAACCTCTTCCAGCTCGTCCTGACGCGCAAGCTTTGTGAAGTTGACGATCTTCTGGCCCTCTGCAAGTCTCATGACGCGAACGCCGCCCGCACTTCTGGAATAAGTGGGGATATTTGCAGCCGAGGTACGGATCATGGTACCTGCATCGGTAATGATCATCACGTCGTCGTTATCGTCCACGATATTGATACCGGAGAGCAGACCCGTCTTGTCGGACAGAGCATGGCAGGAAACGCCATGACCGCCACGGTGCTTCATCTGACGGAAGTCGTCAAAGTCAGTACGCTTGCCGTAACCTTTTTCGGTAATGGTGATCAGCGATTTGCCTTCCATCACACTTGCAACGCCCACAACGTAGTCGTCGCCGCGCAGCTTGATACCGCGCACACCGGTCGCAGTTCTGCCCATGGGACGGACAGACTCGTCGTCCACGGTAAATCTGACTGCGCTACCTTGTCTGGTGGCAATCATCAGGTCGGTGGGATAGCCGTAGGTGTGGGTGACAAATACCAGCTCGTCGCCCTCCTTGAGAGCAAGCGCGATCTTACCGCCCTTGCGGTGATGTGCGTACTCGGTCAAAAGCGTTCTCTTGATGATACCGTACTTGGTCACCATGGTCAGATATTCGCCCTCGGCAAACTCATGGATCGAGATCATTGCCGTGATCTTTTCACCCTCGGAGAGCTCCAGCACGTTGTTGATATGCGTGCCCTTGGCAGTTCTGGAGGCCTCGGGGATCATGAATGCACGCAGCATTTGTACGCGACCGAGGTTAGTAAACAGCATGAGATTGGAGTGCGAGTGCACCACGACCACCTTTTCGATAAAGTCCTCTTCCTTGGTGGTCAGCGCAGCCTTACCCATGCCGCCGCGATTTTGTGCGGTATATTCGGACGCGGGCTGACGCTTGATGTAGCCGCCGTGCGTCAGGGTAATGACGCAATCGTGCTTTTCAATCAGATCCTCCAGCACGATATCGTCCTCGGATTCCTCAATTCTGGTGCGACGCTCGTCACCAAACTTGCGCTTGATCTCGGACATTTCATCGCAAATGATAGAGCGAATACGGTTGATGTCACCCAGAATTGCTCTGTATTCCACGATTGCAGCGTTCAGAGCTGCCAGCTTTTCCTCAATCTTCTTGCGCTCCAGGCCGCAAAGACGACCCAGCGTCATGGAAACGATGGCCTGTGCCTGCTCCTCGGAAAGGTGCGCGTCCTCTGCCATAGCAAATGCCTCCAGATTGAGCGCAGCAGCCGAGCCGTCGTCAGTCTGCTCTCCGTTAAAGCGTGCCATCAGATTTTTCTTGGCGGTGGGCTGATCCTCGGACGCACGGATGATGTTAATGACCTCGTCCAGATTGTCGATCGCCAGCTTGTAGCCCTCGTAAATATGTGCCTCACGCAAAGCGGCATCCAGCTCGTGCTGGGTACGGCGGGTGATGACAGACTCCTGATGATGGATATAGTGATCCAGCATCTGGGAAAGATTTAAGGTCTTAGGCTCGTTGCCCACAATGGCCAGCATGTTGATCGAGCAGGTATCCTGCAGCTGAGAATACTTGTAGAGCTGATTTAAGATGATCTGACCGTTTGCATCACGCTTGTATTCAATGACGATTCTCATGCCGTTACGGCCGGATTCGTCACGCATATCGGTAATGCCTTCCACTCTCTTATCCTTGACAAGGTTGGCAATCGCCTCGCAAAGCTGGCTCTTGTTGACCATGTAGGGAATCTCGGTGATAATGATACGGCGGTTTTCCTCGTCGATCTCAGCCTTAGCACGTACCTGGATCTTGCCCTTACCGGTCAGGTATGCCTCCTTGATGCCGTTGGTACCGTAAATGGTGCCGTAGGTGGGGAAGTCGGGGCCCTTGATGAACTGCATCAGCTCCTCAATCGAGCATTCGGGATTGTGAATGCGGTGGATGGTGGCATCAATGGTCTCGGAAAGATTGTGAGGGGGAATGTTGGTCGCCATACCGACCGCGATACCCACAGAGCCATTGACAAGAAGGTTGGGGAAGCGCGCAGGGAGCACGCTGGGCTCACGCAAACGGTTATCGTAGTTGGGCACCATGAGTACAACGTCCTTGTCAAGATCCTTGAGCATTTCGTCAGAGATCTTATCAAGGCGTGCCTCGGTATAACGGTATGCTGCAGGGGGGTCACCGTCCACGCTACCGAAGTTACCGCTACCCTCGATTAAGGGATAGCGCAGCGAGAAGGGCTGAGCCATACGAACCAGCGTGCCGTAAACCGAGGAGTCACCGTGGGGGTGATAACGGCCCAGCACGTTACCGACAGTCTTAGCAGACTTCTGCGTAGGTCTGTCGTGCGTGGCATGATCCTCATACATTGCATACAGAACGCGGCGCTGACCGGGCTTCAGACCGTCTCTGACATCGGGCAGAGCGCGCGAAATGATAACCGACATGGAATATTCGATAAAGGATTTCTTTACCTCCTTATCCATACCGACGTCTACGATTTTTTGTTGGTCAAACAGAATATTTTCATATTCCTGATCTCGTTTGTCTTTTCTGATCACTTTTTTGTACCTTCTTACATTATTTTATCTATCGAATGTTGTTTGATTTTTCTTAGCGGAATTGTGATAAGCAACCCAATCGGATAAATGATCGGCAATGCGATCATTGTGCCTGATATGATAGGCAGGCAGACGTAGCGTGCTACGTCCAAAATCGGTAAGGAGCCGCTTGAAAGCATGACGTATATCATGGATACAAGAGCACGACCTATGGCAGAAATCGCGCCAAAAGCAAGATATACGGGAAATTTTTTGGTGGGGATCAGCTCGGCACACACTGCCACAAAATAGCCGCAAAGCATATAGAACAGGGGCAGGAGACTGATGCCGAATCCACCCGTGCTGTCCGCTAAAATACCTGCGAAAATGCCGAAAAATGCACCATATGCCTGTCCTGCCAATATGCCCACGGTAAGCGTGAGGGCCAGGAGCAGATCGCACACAAAATAAGTATCGTCAATGAAATGCGGCAAGAATGAGGTTTGTGCGGCACAGGCA
Source organism: Eubacteriales bacterium (assembly GCA_045594705.1). Lineage (GTDB taxonomy): Bacteria > Bacillota > Clostridia > Oscillospirales > CAG-272 > SVQP01. The sequence continues at coordinate 50,180 of JAZNZB010000081.1, read as the reverse complement.
AAAAGACAGCAGACAGTGCAGCAAAGAATGCTTATGGCGTGTAGAGCAAATCTTTGCTTCATGGTTCCACCGCCTCAGTCGTATTCTCTGTTTGTTTTTCCGCAAATCCTGTGATCACGTAAACCTGATCCAGCGTATCAAAATCCACAGCGGGCTTGATGGTCGCGGTCAACGTGCGATTATAAACGTCGGGCATGATCTCAATGACGTGACCTACGGTCAATCCGGAGGGGTAAATATCACCAACGTCACCTGTGACAATGCGGTCACCGATCTGGAGCATGGCATCCTCCGGCAGATAAATGACTCGTAAAAGTCCTTGCTCTCCCATAGAGTAGGGACAGTCGGAAAGACCGACGTCTCCCGTGCGCTCCACGTAGACGCCCACTCCGGTATCGTATTGGAGAATGGTGCTGACGCGACAGGAATTGACACTGACGTCACAAACGTAGCCCACAAGGCCGTTTTGCGTAATGACCGGCATATTCTCGCGAATCCCCGAGGAAGAGCCCTTATTGAGTGTCATGTACTGCAGGTAGGTGCCGTCGCTGCGGCCAAGGACCTGTGCGCCTACTGCGTGAAAGGATTCGTATCTGTCTCTGATACCGAGATATTCGCGTAAGGCGTTATTTTCATTAATAGCAAGCTGAGCATCGTTGAGTTGGTTTTCCAGCTGTTCAACTCTGTCCTGCAGAACCTTATTTTGCTCATAAAGCTGCTTTACGTTGGAAAAATAGATGGCATATCCGTCAAAGGCCTGCGAGAGATTCGTAAACATGTTCTGAAAGGGCTTCATCGCCGCCTGAACCATGGATGCGGGAAGATTCTGAATTCCCATGACGTAAAATACCGAAAAGATGATAACCAGACACAAGGCCAGAGTCAGCGACACAAGGAATATTTTATTTTTGATATATTTCATGCTCCGCCTTTCTTAGCCGAACGGCTAATCTCTGTTTTGATCCATTCGGTATAGATCTGATCATCATTCGGCAGTATATTTGCCGGCAATTTCACCTTTGCGGTTGCAGCAGCCGAAGCAAAGCGCAGGCTGTCCTCAATATCTGCACAGCACAAAAACCTTGCATAGATAAAGCTTGCAAGCATGGTGTCTCCCGCGCCCGCAAAGGAACAGACTTGCTCGACCACAGGGCTCTTAACCGTAAAAATACCTTCGGGTCCCGCATAGATCGAGCCGTTTTTGTCCATGGAGCAAAGAATTTGCACACCTGTGTCACAATATGCCTCAAAAATTGCTTTTTCGAGCTGATCGGAAGTTTTCAACATGGAAATATCTTGCGATGTAAACAAAGAAAATTCCTGTAAATTCGGTTTGATCAGCAGCGGTTTTGCTTGTATTGCAAGGGAAAGGGGGTCACCCGATGCATCTGTCACACAAGAAATATTCAGCGCATTTGCTGCATGAATCAAAGACTTATAAACAGCCTTTTCCACACCCTGTGGAAAACTTCCGCACAGGGCAAGGTGCGAAATTTGTCGTGTACGACAAATGTGCATAACTCTGTTTAAAAGCTGTTGAAATTGCTGTGGAGAAAGTGTTCCCGCGCTGCCGTTTTGCTCGCGCATCGATCCGTCTGCGTCAACGTACTTGTCATTCTGACGCAGTGAGAGATCGGTGTCAACAAGCTCGCAATCAAAGCCGCATTCTCCCAGCAAAGAGCCTGTCCGTCCTTCGCGGTCATTCGGGGCAATTAAAATGACCTCTGCACCCAAAGCGTGCAGCATGCGGGCAAGATTGATCGCCTTTCCGCCAAGGTGCTCATAACGCATAATTTCGCGTCCGTGGCCGGTATGAACCGTGACGTCCAGTGCGGGATGCAGGCAAAGCGCCAATACTCGCCCCATGGGCTTGCCCGGGATCATGCGTTGTAAATTTTCTTGCATCAAATATCGAGGTTTTCAGCAAACTTTGCGTTTTCTTCGATGAAAATTCGTCTGGGCTCAACCTTGTCACCCATCAGCAGCGAGAAGGTCTGGTCGCAGATCATGGCATCCTCCATGGTCACGCGCAGAATGGTACGGGTGCTGGGGTCCATGGTAGTCTCCCAAAGCTCCTCGGGGTTCATCTCACCAAGACCCTTATATCTGTCTGCTTCAACGTTGTTGCCGCCCAGCTCTGCAATATAAACGTCACGTTCAGCGTCCGAGAATGCGTATTTTTCACCGATCTTCTTACCGCCGCTGCGCTTATAGACCTTGTAAAGCGGGGGCTGTGCCAGATAAACGTGTCCTTGCTTGATCAGCTCGGGCATATGGCGGAAGAAGAATGTGAGCAGCAGAATTCGGATATGCGAGCCGTCCACGTCCGCGTCGGCCATAATAATAATTTTGCCGTATCTGAGCTTGGTAATATCAAATTCATCGCCGATACCGCAGCCAAGTGCCTGAATGATAGGCACCAGCGAGGGGTTGGCATAAACCTTGTCAAGTCGTGTTTTTTCTACGTTGAGCACCTTACCGCGCAGGGGAAGGATGGCCTGGAAGCGCGAGTTACGCCCCTGCTTTGCGGAACCTCCCGCACTGTCTCCCTCTACCATGTAAATCTCGGTAAATTCAGTATTTCTGTCCTGACAGTCTGCAAGCTTACCGGGCAGGGAAGAGCCCTCGAAAAGACCCTTTCTTCTCGCAGTCTCTCTTGCCTTTCTTGCAGCCTCACGCGCACGGGAAGCAGCCAGGGATTTTTCTATGATGATCTTACCAACCGAGGGATTTTCCTCCAGATACTCGCCAAGCTTGTTGACCACGGTATTTTCTACCAGAGTTCTGATATCGGAGTTACCAAGCTTGGCCTTTGTCTGGCTTTCAAACTGCGCATTTTCCAGCTTGACCGAAATGATGGCACAAAGACCCTCTCTCACGTCGTCACCCGAAAGATTCTTGTCACTGTCCTTGAGAATGCCGTTTTTACGCGCATAATCGTTGAGCACGCGCGTAAGACCCGACTTAAAGCCGGTCTCGTGCGTACCGCCCTCAATGGTATTCATATTGTTTGCAAAGGTCATGATGCAGTCGCTGTAGGAATCGTTATACTGCAGCGCAATCTCGGCCACGCTCGTGTCCTTCTCTGCCTTCATGTAAATGACGTCCTTGTGCACGGGATCACAGTGCTTGGACTCGGTCAGGTATTCAACAAACGTAGAAATACCGCCTTCAAACTGCAGATCCGCCACGCGCATCTCTTCGCCTTCCTCCACACGTGCATCCACCAGTACCAGGTGCACGCCCGCGTTCAGAAACGCCTGCTCGCGCAAGCGATTGAGAAGAATATCATAGTCGAATACAGTCTCCTCAAAAATAGTGGGGTCGGGCTTGAAGGTGACCTTCACGCCATGAGGACGCTCGGGGCATTCACCCTCACAGCGGAAGGGACGAGCCACAAAGCCGCGCTCAAAGCGTTCTGTGTAATGCAAGCCGTCCACCGAGTCGTCAAGCTCCAGCCATTCGGACAAGGCATTTACGACCGACGCACCAACACCGTGCAAGCCGCCCGCAATTTTATAGCCGCCACCGCCGAATTTTCCGCCCGCGTGCAGAATGGTATATACCACCTCGGGCGTAGGAATGCCTTCCTTTGCGTGCATACCGGCAGGGATACCTCTGCCGTTGTCCTCAACGGTCACGCTGTTATCGGGGTTGATGGTCACGCGAATGGTGTCGCAATACCCCGCAAGTGCCTCATCGATCGAGTTGTCCACGATCTCATAGACCAGGTGGTGCAGGCCGCGGATCGAGGTGGTGCCGATATACATACCTGGACGCTTTCTGACTGCCTCAAGGCCTTCAAGTACCTGAATCTGACTTTCGTCATATACATTTTCTTTTTCCGGGGTAAGATTCTGATTTTCTTGCATGTTTTTATCCTTTTTCTGATTATTTTGCGTATTTTTAGATCAATTTATAAGCTGGACGGGTCGCTCATTCTGCCGGAGAGTGCGGTTGCCGAAAGCTGAGAAAAACAGATCTTGCAACCGTCCTTGGTGCGATAAAGCACAAAGGATTTCGGGATCTCCTCGCGCGCCGAATCCACAAGTCCTTGCTTCTCCGCACGGCTCAGATACTGTCTTGTCACAGCAGAAAGTGTGGCGTTATCTGTATCAAAAATGCCGATGATATCACGGCTTCGGATATTTTTGTTGTTTCCAACGTGTAAAAACATAATATTTAATTTCTTCTTTCGTAAGTACCTTGCTTCACGTAAACGGTATTCTTTGCGCCCACAAGATCACTCTCGCATGAGGTCATGATCACCTGACGGTCACGGATCTCACCAAGCAGGTAAGCGCGGCGTCCGGCATCCAGCTCGGAAAGCACGTCATCAAACAAGAATACGGGATATTCCTGTCCGCAATTTTCCCGGGAAATTTCGCCCTCTGCCATTTTCATGGCAAGAGCGATCGATCTTTGTTGCCCCTGAGAGGCAAAAATTCGCGCGTATTTGCCGTTAAGCTCAATTTCGAGGTCATCTCTGTGAATGCCCCACAAAGTGCTTCCTGCGGCAATTTCTCGGTCGTGGTGCGACATATAAAGATTCATATAAGCACGCTCGCAATATTCCTTGTCCGCATACATATCCTCTTCCACGTGCGCCTTACCCATATATCTGACGCATACCGACTCGCGCTCGCCCGACATTCCGGTGAAAAATTCACCCACGTGTACGTTGAGCTTTTTGACGTATTCGTATCTGACCGACGCAATATATGCTGCCTCATGCGCCAGCTGCGCGCTCCACAGCTCCACCGTATCGTCAAAGGTCTTGCGGTCTGTTTCGGCAAGCTTTAAGAGGCTGTTTCTTTGCTTGAGCAGCTGATTGTATTTCTGCAGTGAGCGGATATAGGCGGGGTGCAGCTGCGAGATGGCCACGTCTAAAAAATTGCGTCTCTCGGCAGGTCCGTCCTTGACCAAGGAGAGGTGCTCGGGGCAAAAGAGTACGACGCGGAAATTTCCGAGCAGTTGACTGGTACGCGCAAGGCTGACACCGTTATGATACACACGCCTGCGCGCCTTGGTACCAAGCTGCATTTCAATGACCTGCTCTCTTGCACTGTCGGAAAAATGCTGCACAATGCTGCATTCCTCACGGCCGAATCGCACAAGCTCAGTATCCTTCGCTGCGCGAAAGGTCTTTCCCAGCGCACAGAGATAAATGGCTTCAAGCAAATTGGTCTTTCCCTGGGCATTGTCGCCCACAAGCACGTTGACTCCGCCGTCGAATGCTACCTCTGCATGCTCGATATTACGGAAATCGGTGACCTCTATGCGATTGCATTGCATAAGTGTCTTAGTCCTTCATACGAACAGGCAGCAACAAAAACAGCTCCTTGTCCTCGCTCTGCTCTACGGGCTCGATATTGATGCTGGACAGGGGAGAGGTCATGCTCAGCTTGATTCTGTCTGCCGTGCAGGCACGCAAGGAGTCGATCAGATAGCGGTTATTGAAGGCAATGACCAGATCGTCGCCCTCGTGCTCCACGTAAAGCTCCTCGTAAGTAGAGCCTGCGGTAGAGGTTGCCGAGATCTTGAGATAATCACCGGCCACGGTCAGCTTGACGTGAGAGCGCACGCTGCCCGCAATTCTTTCCTCGGTAACAAGTGCTGCGCGCTCCAGAGCACCGATCAGAACGGATCTGTCCACGCAAACCGAGATACGGTGCGTGGTGATAATGATGCGGTTATAATCAATATAATCGCCGTCGATCAGACGGGAGAAGAAGATCATGCTGTCCAGATCAAACACGATATTCTTACGGCTGGTGTAAACGGTCACGGTTGCTTCCTCGTCGTTATCCAGCATTCTGTAAAGCTCGTTTACCGTTTTGCAGGGAATGATGAAGGAGAAGTCGGACGTGCCCTGTGATTCGATCTCGGTGGTCACATTGCACTTTGCCAGCTTGAAGGAGTCACAGGATACTAAGTAGAGCACGTTGTCGGTAATGCGGAAGTGTGTACCGTTGAGTACGGGACGCTGGTCGTTGACGCCCATGGCGTACATGACCTTGGAAAGCATTTCCTTGAGCACGCTCTGCTTGAGCGTAAAGGTATTTTGCGAGGTCAGCTTGGGAATCTCGGGAAAATCCGCACCCGCAAGCGCGTTCATTTTATGGGAAGAATTGGCGGAAACGATCTCTGCGCCCAGCTTTTCGTTGACGGTCAGAGTTACGGTCTCACCTTCCATGACACGAATGGTCTGCACAAACTTCTGTGCGTTGATGATATAGCAGCCGGGCTCTTCAACGTCGGCATTGATCACAATACGAACGCCCTTTTCAAGGTCAAACGTGGTCAGCACGCAGGTATTGTCCTCTTTTGCTTCAAACAGAATGCCCTCCACGGCAGTCAGCGTAGATTTGCCGGATACAGCGCACATCAGAGGTGCAACGGCGTTGCAGATTTCCTGGCGGTTGAATACGATTTTCATAACAGCACTCCTTTTTTTTGTGTATCTCGCTGATCTGATTGCATCTCGCGTGCACGCGAGAGAGATAGAGAGATAATAATATTCAGTAGTTTTAATAATAGTTTCTGTGCAAAATGTGGAAAAGTCATTTTTGCCTTGCAGTGCAAGAATTTTTTTTAGAATTTTGCCGTAAATTTCTTGGCAAAAGCCTGTTTGGAGACAAGGGATAAAATGTGGAAAAGTCAATTTCTGAGTTGTCAAAAATCCGGTGTTTCGCATTTTTGGTACGACATATGTGTCGCTGTGGAAAAAAATGCGTGAGTTTTCCACAATTCTGACTTAACTTTCCTTCACAGCCTTGATCAGCTCATCGATTTCAAGAGAGAAGGAGGTGGAAGCCATCATCTTCTTTTCCACAGTGTCGATCGAGGAGATAACGGTGGTGTGGTTGCGATTGAGGATCTTACCGATGCCGGGGAAGGACATGTCGGTAATGTTGCGGATCAGGTAGATGGCAATGTGTCTTGCCTGAGCAATATCCTTGGTACGGCGCTCACCCAGAATCTCTTCTTTCTTGATGCCGTATTTTTTATAAACTGCGGTAAAGATCTTGTCCACTGTCACGTTTACCGGCTCAGCGCCGCCAAGCAGCTCGTCAATGCAGCCACGGGCCACGTCCATGGTGATCACCTTGCCGTACACAAATCCGATCGCACTCAGCTTTCGCACAGCGCCCTCGATCTGTCGGATATTGGAGCGCAGGTTTTCTGCAAGAAATTCCAGCACCTCGTCCGAAATTTCAATGCCTACCTGATCGGCCTTCTTTTTGATAATGGCCATGCGCAGCTCGTGATCCGGCGGCTGAATGTCTGCGATCAGTCCCCATTCAAATCTCGTGATCAGTCTGTCCTCCAAGGTCTTGATCTCTCTGGGAGGCTTGTCCGAGGTCAGAATGATCTGCTTGCCGTCCTCGTGCAGAGCGTTGAAGGTGTGGAAAAATTCCTCTTGCGTGGAAACCTTACCTGCGATGAACTGAATATCGTCGATCATAAGAATATCGCAGCTGCGGTATTTCTCGCGGAATTCGTTCATATTGCGGCGGGCCATACAGTCGATCATCTGATTGGTAAAGTCCTCACTCTTGATGTAAATGACCTTGATATCGGGACGCTTGCGCTTGAACTCATTGGTAATGGCGTAGAGCAAGTGCGTTTTACCGATACCCGAAGGGCCGTATATAAAGAGCGGATTATAGTCGGTTGCAGGATGGTTTGCCACAGCTACACAGGCAGCGTGTGCAAACTTGTTGGAGTTTCCGACGATGAAATTATCAAAGGTGTATTCAAATTTGAAGGGAGGCATGGTCGAGCCGAGAGTAGGCTTCTGAGCAGGCTGCTCGGCTGCCGGTGTGCTTACCTCATTTTGCGCAGCACGCACAAAACGGTCACGCAAGGATTCCATTCCCTTGGTGTCTCCCGAAAAGCGCAGCTCCACGTTTACGTCCATTCCGAGATTTTCCGAAAACTTTTGTTTGATTTCAGGCAGATATTTACTTTTGATCACGTTGATTTTGATCTCGGACGGTGTCACCATGACAATGGTATTATTTTCAAAGCTTTGAATTTCCAAGCCACCGAACCAGACGTCGCAGATCAGGTCTCCGAGCGTGTCTCGATAGTATTCCTTGATTCCGTCCCAGAGTGCGTTAAGCAGATCCAGTATTTCCATTATGTTTCCTTTCCCATATGGGTAACTTAAATTTATATATAATTATAGTTATATTATATTATAACATATATTAGTCGCAAAAGCAACCCCATATACACCATTTTTTGCGCGGTTTGAAACAAAAAAGTTTACATTTTTTTCTTGTTTTTGCTTCATATTTGCGATATAATAAGTTGAAACTGTAATTGTAAATTTTTTATGAAAAGAGATGAAAAATGCAAAAAATCAGATATGGAGTCAAGGGTATGATGTGCGCGGCCTGCGTCAGCCACGTCGAGCGTGCCGCGGGTGCCGTGCTTGGCAGTGAGCAGATCGAATTTACCGTCAGCCTTCTGACCAATTCCTTAAGTGTGACCTATCCCGACACATACAGTGCGGGAGATATCAAAAAAATAGAAAAAAGGCTTGCTGCAAAAATCAAGTCGGCGGGATATGCGCTGACAGAAAATGCGGAGCAAAGCAAATCGGCACATGGAGAGCAAAAGCAACAAAAGGCAGTACTTGTCAGGTTTTTGCTCAGCGCATTTCTGACCGGACTTTTGATGTTTGTATCCATGGGAAATATGTTCGGTGTGCCGTTCTTGCAGTTTTTTTCCGAGCCGGAATACGCGCTTTCGTTCGTGCTTTTACAGATGATATTGACGCTGCCTGTGCTGATTTTGAATTACGGCTTCTTTTTCCGCGGTTTCCGCGCACTTTTCCATCTTTCCCCCAATATGGATACCTTGATCGCCATCGGCTCGTCTGCGGCGTTTATTTACGGTGTGTGGGCAGCTGTGGAAATCGGCATTGCAAGCACTACGGGTAACGTCGAAATGCTGCATTCCTGGATGCATTCGCTGTATCTGGAGTCCTCGGCCATGATCGTCACGCTGGTATCGCTTGGAAAGATGCTTGAGGGCAGAGCAAAAAATAAGGCGGGAGCGGCCGTGCGTGCGTTGGCGTCGCTTTTGCCCGACGAGGCAACCGTTATCCGGGGCAGTGAGCACGTGCAGTTGCCCATTTCCGAGCTGGTCGTGGGTGACGTGGTCATCGTCAAGCAGGGGCAGGCCATTCCCGTGGACGGAACCGTACTGGAAGGACACGGAGGCGTGGACGAATCTCCCTTGAGTGGCGAGAGCATTCCGATTGAAAAGGGTGTGGGCGACGTGGTCAGCGGTGCGTGTACCTTGGTCAGCGGATATCTGACTGTGCGTGTAGATCGTGTCGGACAGGATACTGCACTGCAAAAGATTATCAATCTCCTGGAGGATGCTGCTTCCTCCAAAGCACCCATTGCCCGCGTGGCGGATAAGGTCAGCGCGATCTTTGTGCCGAGCGTGATGGCAATTTCACTGATCACTGTCGTGGTATGGCTGATTGCAACGGGTGGAGATATCAACCAAGCGTTGAGAAGTGCAATTTCTGTATTGGTTATTTCCTGTCCTTGTGCACTCGGACTTGCCACCCCTACTGCCATTATGGTGGGCACGGGCAGAGGCGCGGGCGAGGGTGTATTGATCAAGAACGGAGAAACCTTAGAGGCCTTGCACGAGGTGGAATACGTGCTCATGGATAAGACCGGCACGTTGACCAAGGGCAAGCCTGCCGTGTCACACGTTGAAGTCTTTGACAGTGCAAATGAGAAAGAGCTGATTTCGTATGCATATGCTGCCGAAAGCTTTTCGGCGCATCCGCTGTCGGCTGCAATATGCAGTTATGCAGAAGAAAAAAACGTCGCATTACAATCGGTGACAGATCATTTTTCCAGTGTGGGCAACGGCATCGGTGCCGTGGTGGACGGAAAGAAAATTTTAGTCGGTAAGCCGAAATTCTTAATTGAAAATGGCGTTGTATTTACAGAGCAGCACCAAAATGCGTTTGATGCATGTCAGACCAAGGGAATGACGGTTGTAGCCGTATCTGCGGACGGGTACACACTTGGTATGATAGGTATTTCCGACCCGATCAAGGAGGAAAGTGCAAGGACCGTATCTGCACTTTCCGATATGGGCATTACGACGGTCATGCTGACGGGCGATAATCCCACAACGGCTGCTGCCATTGCAAAAGAGGCAGGCATTTCCACCGTACACGCGTCGCTTTTGCCGGACGATAAGGAAAGAATCATCCGCGAATACTGTCAAAAGGGAAAAACGGCCATGGTGGGCGACGGCATCAACGACGCTCCTGCCCTGGCGCGTGCCGACGTGGGCATTGCCATTGGCTCGGGTACAGAGGTTGCCATTGATTCGGCCGATGCGGTACTTTCCAAAAATTCTCTGTTCGGTGTGGTGCAGGCCATCAGGCTCTCCCGCGAAACTGTAAAAATTATTCAGCAAAATCTGTTTTGGGCACTGATCTATAACAGCATCTGCATTCCGCTGGCGGCAGGCGTGCTTGCACCCGTGGGCATTGTGCTCAGTCCCATGATCGCCTCGGTGGCCATGAGCTTTTCCTCGGTCAGCGTGGTGCTCAATTCACTAAGACTCAAAAAGCCGGCAAAATACAAGGACGGCGTCAAGTATACAATTCATCATAAAAAGAGAGGTAAAAATACAATGGCAGAACAGATCATTGTGATGGACGTACAAGGCATGATGTGCCAGAAGTGCGTCGCGCACGTCAAAAAGGCTCTTGAGGGCGTCAAGGGTGTCAAGGCAGTCGAGGTCGATCTTGATAACAATACCGCAACCGTGACCTATACCGGCAAAAAGCCCGAGGATCTGGTCAAGAGCGTGACACAAGAGGGTTATCCCGCGAAAATCAGATAAAATGACATGAAAAAAACAGGGGCTCCTTTATGTGAAGAAGCCCCTGTTTTTCATATATTCTAATAAATCAGTTGTCGCAGTCGGACGACAGATGGTCGCCCCACGACAGAAATGACTCTTGTGTAGGGGAGCATATCATGCTCCTGCCCGAAAACGGTTTACGAGCGTTTTTCTTTTTTCTTTGCAAAAATCTTATCCACGCAGAATTTGGGAATGCCCACGTCCAGCACGAACAAGAAAGGAACGACAACGGTCAGCACGTAATAAATCACGGTCATAACGTTTTCGGGAAGGACGTAATGCAGCAAAAAGGTCAGCGGAAGAATGATGGCGATCGAGGTCACGGGCAATCCTCTGTATTTCTTTGTTACGCCGCCCTCGGTCTGCTGGCGTTTGATCTCCAGCACGTTAAAGAATGCAAGGCGAATCACCGCGCAAAGCACAAATAACATCAGCAGAATTATGCCTACAACAGAGTCCACACCGTTAAAGTACAGGAAAATGGCAGGAAATGCGCCAAAGCAGATCACGTCGCAAAGAGAATCCAGCTGAATGCCGAAATTTTTCTCGTCAGCCGTTCTGTTTTTCTTGGATCTTGCCACTACGCCGTCAAACATGTCACAAATACCCGAGATTGCCAGACACGCCATAGCGGCAAAAGCGTTGCCATCAAAGGCAAATTTAATGCCAAGCAGAGATGAAAACAAGCTTATGTAGGTCAAAATGACCGTGTAATTATAAAAACCAATCAAGCGCATAGTAAGCTCCTTTAGTGATGTTGGTGATGTGCACTCCAAACGTCCATGGCGCGCGCGGCTGCAAGACCTGCGATAAAGCAGACAATGGATACGATCATCACGGTAGGGGACAAGAAATCGGTGGGAATAATTTTGAGAGAGGATGCAATGACAAAGCCGAGAATGACACGGCACATCAGTAAATTGTGCTTTTTATAAAGCATGTTGATCAGACGTGCCAGCAATAAAACTGTTGCAACGATACCGATCAGAAAAGGGATCAATACAGGCAGCTTGAGAGAGCCTATACCATAGGTCAGAGGCTCGTAAAGCCCAAGCTCGATCAGGATGGCTGAGGAGGTCATGCCGGGCACGATGGTGGAAAGTCCCCACAAAACGCCGCAGAAAATAAAGGCTAAAAACGAGGGAGCAAGCGTGGCCTGCACGCCAACCTCAATCAGATGAAAGAGAAGGTATGCAAAGGATAGGGAAATGACAAAGGGCATCCAGCTCTTTGAAGTGTTACCCTCTTGTGTATCCTTGAAAACCAGCATTTCCGGCAAGGTGCCGCAAATCAGACCGAAAAAGAGCATAAGTGCCGCAGGCTGGCATAGACCAAAAACAAATTCCACCGCCTTGGCAAGCAGAACAAAGCCAAGTGCCCAACCGATGGCAAACGGAATTAGGATTCCAAGGTGCTTTTTGAAGCATTTGATGGGGTTTGACAAAAATTCCATCATAGGCTCGTAAATACCGAATACGACACAAAGAACGCCACCGCTGATACCGGGCAGGATGGCACCCACGCCTACGATCGCGCCCTGAAATACGTAAAGCAAGGACCTAAGAAGCATTTTAGTCATGATCCTTGCCCTCAAATTCTCCCCGAACGATTGAAATATATTGCTCAAACATCTGTATCATAGCCTTAAATTGTTCGGGGGTCATTTTTTCAAAGGCTCTTTGCTCAGCCTTGGAAATGGGATCAACTATGCTTTGACCGCGCTTTTTTCCTTCCTCAGTCAAGCGAATGATCTTTCTTTTGCGCTGTCCGGGCACGTGCTCCAGGCGTGCGTATTTTTTCAAAATCATTTGCGTGACGATCGAATTGACCGTTTGTTTGGGCAAGGACCAGATAGTGCAAAGATCCTGTTGGGTATATTCACTGTTCTGCTCTGTCAGCGATGACCATACAAAAAATTCGTTGATTGAGATCGAATTTTGTCCGATGGCATTCTGGTAAGTATTCAGATATTCTTTGATTTGCGTGTGAAATTGATCGATTAGTTGCATGGATACCTCCAAAAAAGTCCTATTTCGGACTTTATGCAATTATTATAGTCCTAAATCGGACTTTTGTCAAGGGTCTTTGTTGAGTTTTGAAAAATTTTCAAAAAAAGGGAGTAGTTATTTGTAAGCAAATTGCCCATTTCCTACAAATTTTAATGCGATCAATGTGTGTAGGGGAAGATATTATCTTCCCGCAGGAAATGGGTTTTCATGATGTAATGCTGAATACGTTCTCGTCTTATCGCGTGCGGGAGGATAATATCCTCCCCTACATAAATAATTTTCATGTGACGTAAGAGAGGGTCTCACCATTTTTGCAACAAACATGAAAAAAGGAAAGCAAAAATGCCTCCCTTTTTAATAAAAATTTAATTTTTCCCTGCGTAATATGCCTCCAGCACGCGTGCAGCGGAAAGAGAAGAATACGAGCCGCCCGCGCCCTTTTCAATGACGACCGAGATCACGATCTCAGGATCATCATAGGGAGCAGCGCATACGAACAGTGCGTTGTCGATCAGCCCTTGCCCAATCTGTGCCGTACCTGTTTTTCCGCCAACCGTTACAGGCACGTTTCTCATGAAATAGCTGACAGTCGCGCTTTCCTCCACCATCATTTTCATGCCAAGCTTGACGGTATCCAGTGTATTTTGCGCAATGGAAAGCTCGGAGAGCACCTTCGGCTCTACCTTCACAGCCGTTTCGTTGGTAAAATACGTGTTGACAGATCCAAGCAAATGCGCTGAATACCGAGTTCCGCCGTTGAGTAATGTGCAAAGGTAGGATGCGATCTGAATGGGCGTAAAGGAGTTATCCGACTGACCGATGGCAGCAGCAATGGTATCGCCCGGCTGCCAGGTGGCAAGTCCGTTTTGCTCACGGTAGGTCTCTCCCGCTAAAATGCCGATCTCCTCGTAAAGCTCTACGCCGGTTTTCTTACCAAAACCGTAAAAATCACAGTACCGATTCATTTTTTCAATGCCCAGCTGCCTGCCAAGCTCGTAAAAATAGCAGTTACAGGAAACGCAAATAGCGTTTGGCGCATTGATATTGCCGTGCACACCCGTGCATTTGGGCTGATATCCGCTGCCAAGCCCCGTATAAGTGCCTTCGCACAGTAAAGGTGTAGAGGCTTGTACCACACCCTCCTGCATGCCTGCTACCACCATACCCAGCTTGAAGGTCGAACCGGGTGCGTAAAGACCCTGCAGCGCGCGGTTTAAGAGTGGCTGCGCGGGATCTGCGTACAGATCAGAATAGTCAAGGTTGTAGGTAGTCAGATCAAAGGTAGGATAAGAGGCAATTGCCAATACTTCACCTGTGGTTGGATGCATGGCTACCAGAGAACCGGATTGACAGTCCTTGTTATATCCGCGGTCACGGATATATTTGATATTTTCGGCAAGGCCGTCCTCGGCTGCGATCTGAAGATTGATATCAATGGTCAGATAAACGTCCTTACCTGCCACGGGCATGGATTCATAGTATTCGCCCACCAAATTTCCCTTTGCGTCAAATTCCAATACCTTTGTGCCCGAAATGCCGCGCAGATAGCTTTCAAATGCATATTCGCAGCCCGAAATACCCACAACATCGTTCATGTTGTAGCCAAGATCTTTGTAATATTCCCAGTCCTCGGCGTAGATCTGACCGATATTTCCGAGAATATGCGAGGCATAGCCGGGGTATTCGTACTGACGCTGTACCGTATAGGCAAAGGTCACGCCAGGGATGGCGTGCTCTTTGATCTCGGTGATCAGCGAAAGAGAGATGTCGGTTGCAAGCGTGTATGGATTGAGCCCGCCGAAATTGTTGCACTCCATATCGTAATAAAGGCGTAAAAGTGCGTCGATCTGTGCGTCGGTATAAAGATTCTGATCCTGATTCTGCTCGTTCAGACCGTATTTTTTCAGATAATATTTCACTACTGTTTCAGCAGTTGGAAAATCCTCGGGGTGCTCTGCGTAATAAGCCTCAAGAGATGCAACCGTGTGCGTTTTGACGTCGTCCTCCAGCTCATTGGCTGCCAAACGGCGCACGAGTCTGTAACGCATGGTAGTATCCTCTGATACGTCGGAATGATAGGTCAGATCGGGATACGTACCGACAAAGGGATAGAGATCCTTGGTGCGGTGATCCGCTTCGGACGAGTGAGAAAATACGTGCAGGAGCAGTAAAAGGCCTTTATTTCGATCGTAATCGTCATCGGGCAGGGTCTGATCGTCCAGCACGAGATTGTAAACGTACTTGTTGGTCACAAGCGGAACACCGTTTCGGTCATAGATCTGCCCGCGCGCAGCATTGACGGTGACGTATACGAACGAGTGATCCTGTATAACAGGCTTTTCACCTGTCAGTACAATACCGACCAAGCGAAAAACGTAAAGCAGGCAGACAACACAAAAGATGATGGCGAGAATAAAAATTCTGCGTGGGATTTTTTGTTGATTCATATTCTCACCTCGACCTGTAGATCAGCTGCTTGGAGGTCAGCCCCGGATGCTCGATCATTCTGCCAAGACCTTGGCAAACCGCATCCATGGGTTGCTTGGCTATAATGACACGTACGCCCACATGCTTGCTGATCAGTGCGGCCAGCCCCGGAATGTTAGCACCGCCGCCGGTCAGCATGATACCAAAATCGAAAATATCGCCCGAGATCTCGGGGGGAGTTTCCTCAATGGTGGTAATAATGGCTCTGATAATGGCTTCAATGGGTGCGCGCAAGGCCTGGCAGACCTCGCCTGAGGAAATGGTTTGCGTGGTGGCAAGACCGGTGCGGACGTTTCTGCCGAAAATCTGCATAGATCCTCGATCAAGATCGGGTGTGGCAACCGAAAGCTGACGCTTGGCCATCTCGGCAGCCGTGTCGCCCACGATCAGATCCTTGCGGTATTTGCAGTAGTTGATAATGGCTTGGTCGAATTTGTCACCGCCAACACGCAAGGATTTTGCGCGCACGATACCGCCTGAGCTGATCACGGCGATCTCTGTCGTGCCGCCACCGATGTCGCAGACCATACAGCCGCGCGGATCGGAAATACGCAAGCCTGCTCCAAGAGCCGCGGCAAGGGGTGCATCGATCATGGCAACCGATTTTGCGCCCGCGTCCAGAATTGCGGTCTCAATGGCCAGTCGCTCCACGTCGGTCAGCCTGTAAGGGCTGGCGGCAAGCACGACGGGCTTGTTGAAAAATCCCGTGCAGTTGGTGCGCTCAAAAAATTCACGAACCATGGTAGAGGTCACCTCTAAGTTGGTGACAACGCTGTCCTGAATGGGTCTGTAGGCCGAAAGGTGTACGGGAGTTTTTCCCACCATACGGCGGGCGTCACTGCCTACACAGACAACCTCGCGGGTGCGATTATCAATGGCAACGGCGGAGGGAGAGCGCAAAAGTATGCCCTTTTCCTTGAGCCAAAAACGTGTATTGGATGTACCGAGATCAATACCGATATGCTTTGCCAAAGCTCTCCCTCCTTTCTGTAAAACTCTCCTACATAATGTCTTTATAATCTCAATAAATCAATTCCCAACGCCGATTGTGCCAGGTCGCACATGACGTTGACGGGCAGGCCGACCACGTTGAAGTAATCACCCTCAATGCCTGTAATCCATCTGCCTGCAAGACCTTGAATGGCGTATGCGCCTGCTTTGTCAAAGGGCTCTCCCGAATCAAGATAAAGCTCAATATCCGCGTCACTCATAGGCCCGAAGTGCACGGCGGTTGAGGCGTGCGAAAACGCACCCTTTCTGTTACCCTCTGCATCAATATAACAAAGCGCAATACCCGAGAGCACGTGATGTGTGGTATTCTGTAAGCCTTTGATCATGCGTCGTGCGTCTTCGCGATCCTTGGGTTTGCCCAAAATCTCACCGTTCAATGAGACCACCGTATCCGAAGCAATGATCAGCGTGTCGGGTAAAAGCTTGTCCTGCGAGTCAAGCATATTTTGCACGTCCTGTGCCTTTTGCAGGGAAAGCTGCTCTACAAGCAGCGCGGGGTCTTTCTGATCGCTTTTTTCGTCGGTGTCGGCGGTCAATATGATAAAGGAAATGCCGAGTGTTTCAAGGATCTCCTTGCGTCTGGGCGATTTGGATGCTAAAATGACTTGCATATACAGAACTCCTGTTCGATGATAGGCAGTAAAAATGAGTATACCTATCCATATTAATCCAACTTTAATTATACCACAAAATATAGTGGTTTGCAAGTGCTTTTAGGCACAGCACAAAAACTTTACAAGATTTTTCTTTCCGTCCCCTGTAAGCATTGAAGTTTGTCATTTCCAAATATTGTTCCTTGCGCCGACAAGTGTTTTCTGTTACAATATTTCTATCGACTCCCAAGGCCGCGTCAGCATCGGAAATTTTTCGGAAAGGACACGGAATATGAAATTTTTCAAACGAATATGTCGCGCTCTGCTGCGATCAAAGTACACGTTTCTCGTGTGCGGCGCGGTAGCGATCACGGCGGTGATATACAGCGGATGTACCGCAAAGGATATGATAGAAGGGAGAGAGGCCGGAGAATGGAATTTTCAAAGAATTGATCCGATTGTACCCGAGGATATGATATACATACCGGAAATTCTCACACAGGAGGATGCGGAAGAGGATCGGGAAGAGACGACGTGTTTGTTTACCGACGTCACAATTGATCTGCCCGAGGCAACCCCGCCCGAGCAGGTTGAGAGCGAGATCACACAGCAAGAAACCACGGCACCCGAGACCACGCAAAAGCCCACCCAAACGACAAGGCCGCCTGAACAAAGCACGCAAAGGCCAACGACACAGGGTACGACCAAGCCACCGCAAAGCACACAAAAGCCGTCGGAAAGTACGACCGGCGGCACGTCGAAGCCTGTGAGCGGATGGAACGTAACCTATGCACAGGCAAAAAAGATGGTCAAGGCGGACAGCGCGTATGATTATGAGGATCTGTATTGGCTTGCTCGTATCATCTCAGCCGAGGCAAAGGGCGAGAGCTTTACGGGGCAGATCGGTGTGGGCACGGTGGTGCTTAACCGAGTGCGCTCAAGGGAATTCCCGAATACTGTCAAGGGTGTGGTATTTGATCGAAAATACGGTACGCAGTTCACGCCCGTAGCCAACGGAACGGTTTACAATACCCCCACCAATTCTGCCGTTGTAGCGGCAAAAATGTGTCTGGACGGCTATACCTTGTCAAATTCCGTCTTGTATTTTGTCAATCCGTCCATTGCCACCTCATCCTGGATCCAGAATCACCGTAAATATGCCTTCCGCATCGGAAATCATGAATTTTATCATTGATTTTTACGTGGAAATCGGCAAAAATAAACAACAAGGACTGTATCTACGCGATACAGTCCTTGTCTTATGCGGATTTTTCCACTATTCTTATTCACCCGTTTCCTCGGGGAAGTGAAGCGGGCCGTAGGTGGTCTCTTCACCGGTGGTTTCTTGTTGCGTTTCTTGTTCTGTTTCTTTTTCGATCGTCTCTGTGTCGGTCTGCTGTTCAGTTACCGGCTCGGACTCCCGTTCAGTCTGTTTGGTTGTCTCTTGTCCTTGCGGCAGCTCGGGCAGCTCCGGCATACAAGCGACAAAGCAGAGAAGCAGCAAGAAAGCAATGTAAGCTGTCATATATTTTCTCATATCAATCACGCTTTTTTTTCAAAACCAAAGCGCAGCCTGCAAGCAAGAGCAGGGTAGAGCCTGCAAGCATGATGCTCTTGCAGCCCGTGGATTTCTCGGCCTCCGTCTCGGTTTCGGGAGCTTGGGTCCCCGGCTCGGTGGTCTGGGGAGCTTCGGTCTGTTCGCTTGCTGTCACAAGCTCAGCAATCTTGTCTGTCAGTGCGGATGCGTCCGCCTGCAGAGCGGTCAGTGTTGCTTTTGCTTGCTCAACCAAGGAGGCTGCTTCATCGGTCTCATCCTTGAGTGCCTGAATCGAAGCATTGGTGGCTTTGAGCGACTCCAGCGAGCCGTTGACCTTTGCCAACAGTGCCTCTGCCTCTTGGTAGAGCACGGTCGTCTGCTCATTCTTTGCCGCAATGTCCTGTACGGCAGTCAGTGCGGCAGATGCATCGCTCGCAGCTGCTTGCGCGTCGGAAAGGAGCGCGCTCACTTGCTTTTTCGCATCGAGTACGTCAAGCAGGGTCTGCTTGAAAGCACCGAAATCGGCAATGCATCCCTCGGGTACGTAGCCCTCGGTCAGCTTTTGTGCATCCTCCGCGGTTTTTGCAAAGGCGATCATAGAGAAGGTAACGCTCAAACCTTTTTGTACGGTTGGGCCGTCAAAAATGTCAAAGCGCAGGTTGTTGATCTTACCCGACCAGCCGGGCTTTTTGCTCATATCAATGATGTGGTAGCTCCATTCGTCACCCTTGGGGATCTCATACCGAACGGTCTGACCGCCCACAGCACCCATGGTATTGCCGCAAGCGTAGAAGATGGCCGAGGTACTGGTATTGACGCTGTCTCTGTTGGTCTTTGCGCATAAGACGATGTATTTGTATTCATCTGCGTTGACCTGGGAAAGCGAGGTCATATCAAAGGCTGCGTAGGGGTCGTTGCTGTTGGCGTTCAGCTCGATGACAAGGCCGCCCTGCTCCTTGTCGTAATAGGTGTCCACGGCGTTGTGGCCGCCCATGAATTCTGCCATCAGCTCACCGCAAACGTACTCGCAGGAGATCTGACTGTAGTCAAAGAGGGGATACTCGATGTAATCCAGCGAGCCCTGCGCGTCGCATACGGGAGTGGTGTTCCAGACAAAGCCCACGCCGTTGATGACGCTTCTGGGTGTGCCGCCGATGACGTTGCCTGCATCGTCCTTGATCGGGTCGGCACAGTTATTTCTTGCTATGTAGGTTGTGCCGCTCTCGCCCTCTTCCATGGTCACAAAGGTGGCTGAACCGCCGCCGTCCATGTAAAATACGCTGTTATAGCCAAGCTCGGAGCAGAATTTGATGCCCTGAGAGAATTTCAGACCCGCATATTTGCCTGCGGTCTGGGAGTTGACGGTCAGCATCATGACAGTGCCGTCCTGCTTATAGCCAATCAAGGTGGTAGGGTATTCCGAGCCGTCACCGTTGGCGGTGTGGATCTTACCGTCGTTAAGCACGATCATGTGGCCGCCGATGGCATCCTGTACGGTCTGCCAGAGCTCGGTGTTGCCAAGCTTGTCGGTCAGAGTCAGATCAAAGGAAACGGTATCGCCAACCGAAAAATGATCCTTGAGCTTGCTTTGTGCCGAGCCGCGCGCGGTCAGCACCACGGAATTTTTGCCAAAGGTCGGACGGGTAGAGGAATCTGCGGGGTAAATGGCTTTAACCGTACCGCTGACCTTGCCGTTCAGCGTAAAGGCAGAGGATTCGACCTCGATCTCAATCTCGTAAGAGTCGGAAAGGGCATAGTTGGTGTCATTGCAACGGTAATTGTAAACGATCAGAGAGTTCCATGCGGGCAGACGGTTGATGCCGTCGGCCGTGGTGGAGAAATCCTTACTCTCGTTCTTGACCGTGATGTCCACGACGGGAGTACCCACCAGAGGCTGATTGGATGAGGTGATACCAAAGGCCGCCTTATCGGGGCTGGTCGTACCCTTTTCGCCGTTGGTTGCCACGTAGTTTTCCATACCGATCTGCTGGGTTGCCCAGATCTCACCGTCGATCATGGTAAAGCCGCGCGGTACCTTGAGTACCTTGGTGGTGACTGCAGAGTTACTGTGCACGGAAGTCATCCAAAGGTCACCGTTCACGGCAGCCAGCACGGTCTGACCCTCGTGCTCGGCATTGTATTTTTCTGCCGACTTGATCATCGTGGTGGCGGAGACCATGTAATCACCGCAGTTCAGGACCTCAACGGAAAGATTGGTGTTTGCAAGGTTGGCCGTTGCCACAACGACCTCTTTTTTGCCGTACGTGCCGTCCAGTGTGATGGTTTCAACCGTGACGCCGGTTTTGGTTCCGTCGGCAAGCGTGATCTCTTCACTCTCTCTGCCAACCTCACCCTCAAGTGTACCGACGGCAGAGGTCGATTCCTCGGCATAGGTCACGAGTGTCAAAGGCATTGCCAGAGCAAGGCAAAGCGTCAGACATACCAAAATTCTGAGCATACGTTTCATGATCTGTCTCCTTTTTTGGATTTATTATTGTAGCTTAAAACAAAATACACGGGGAAGAGAAGGAAGAATGCGTAACCTGAAATCAGACTCTTACAACCTTGATTTTCTCCGTTTTCTTCTGATTCGGGCGGAACGTATTCCAGCCCCGGGCCCTTTGAAGGAATCTCAATGGAGGGACGCTCTGTTTCGGGCTCGGTTGTCTCGGGAGCGGCGGTATCGACCGTAGAGCCCGTGCTGATTCCGTGCTCGGCAGCGTATGCAAGCCAGTCCTCCATATCCGCAAAGAACAGAATATCCGAAAGGCAAACGCTTTGATTGGCACTGATCTGTGTTGCAAAATCCAGTCGCATGCCCAAAATCTGATCTGTCCAATAAGGCTTATCGCTCATATCGTAAACCAAATACTCCCAATTTCCGCCTTGAAATTCCGCCGCAGCCGTGCGTGTTCCCTCGGCGTAATTGAAACCGCCGGAATAATAGTAGAGTATAAAATTTTTTCCGACGATCCGCTTGTCACCCAGCACGCGCAGCACAATGACCTGATTCTGATCGGCGGACAGGGGCTGTGTGCCGCTCAGTGCTGCGTAGGTTTGCAGATCAAAGCTGATATAGGGGTCGTTGGTGGCCTCGGTGGCCGTAAGCATCACGTGTCCGTATGAATCAAAGCTGATGGAGGTTTGATTTTCTCCGCCAAAGCAAGGCGCAAGACTTTGGTCAAACCAGGTAATGGCATCAGCTCTGCCCGAGGGTGCGCGACCTTCCTCCTTGTATTGATCGTTCGGTGCAGCACCGTTTTCGTGATAAATCTCCAAGGGTGCATTGGCTGCAGCCTGTGCACTTTCAAGATCGGGATAAAGGCCGATCGAGGCAATATTGGCATAGTCCGAAGGCACGGCGTTTGCATCTATGAAATCCAGTCTGACCCCGTAGATCTTGCCTGTCCAGTCGTTTTCCTCCAAAAGCGGAATGACGTACGTGCGCCATTTTCCGTCGTTGATGGGCTGGAATGCAACGTGGCTGTCTCCCGAAGGACCTCGGATCGCACCCGCACACAAAAACAGGCGGAAAAGGCCGTTTGAGTTGGTTGCGGGTGTTTGCAGTGTGATCACGGCATAGCGGTAATGGTCTGCGCTGATCACGCGTCCTTGCGTATCTGATAAGTACTTGCCGATCTCAAAATAAATAAAGGGGTCATTGGTGTCACCCGTGGGATAAAGAGTCGTGTAAGTGCCCACGGTATCGTCTGCAAGAAGCATGGCGTCGGCATAATTTGCACCGCTCAGATAATCATATGCCAAGGCGGTCATATGGAGCTTGAGATCTCCTGTATAATAGTCCGGTGTGTTGTAATAAAAGAGGATGTCCAGAATTTGCACGTCGGCATCCGTGCTGAGTTGAACAGCTCCGGCAAACGAAACGCTGTCAAGATCAAATGTGACAAGGTAGCCCTGCTCGGTCTTGGCTGCTGTCTCGGTCAGTGAAAATCTTTTTGGATCAGGAGTGTCTTGCGAGCCAAAGGTCAGCGATGCGGCACTGTCAAGGAGGATCTCAGTGCGTCCGAATTCATTGAAATTGTAAGCGTCCAGCAAAAGTGTCTCTCCTGCCGCCAGCGGCAATGCACCGTTCTTTGCCCCATAGGCATCGAGATTGACCTTCAGATAATTGGTCGTAACGGTATCCGCATCTCCGATCAGAACGTCCAGCATGGCAAGCACGCTCAGCTCGTCACCCGACTCGGTATAGCCACGTACGAATATATCGTGTGCGCCGCGAGGCAGAGAGGAAACGTCAATTTCAATGTGATATCCCGCAGTGCTCCAGGTTGTGGGGCAAAAGTGCTTGGTATCGGGACGCTCTTTGATTGCGTTCTTGACCTCGATCCAGGTTTTCCCGCCGTCCAATGTGTACTCGTAGCGTTGCATGACAAGGTCCGTCTTGATCCAACCCGCCAGCACCAATTCCGGCTCTGTGCCCTGATCGTATCCATTGAGCACGATGGGTCCGTTTGTTGCAGTCATGCTTACGGGATCGTCCAAAGTCACACCGTATTCGCGTACCGAATCGGCATGCACGCCCATTCCGAATGCAAGACAGAGAAGCACCAAACACGCAAATGCACGGAACAAATATTTTATGTAAAAGGATTTTTTCATATCAAGCTCCTTCTGCAGACATTTATTCAATTTATATTATACAATAAAACTTTTTGCATGCAAAGGGAAAAAAGGCACTTTTTTGCATTCACCTCATTTTTTGGTGCATTGCACAAATTGAAGCAGAGAAAACAATACAAAATGCCCGCATATCCGTTCGGATATGCGGGCAAAATGTGAAAACTAATTCAAATCAACAAAGATCAGTCCTTCTTCTTGATGCAAACAACACCAAGAGAGATCATAGCGACGAGTGCGCCAACGCTGATGATACCGCCGCAGCCCTTTTCCTCTTCCTTCTCGCCTCTTTCGGGTCTGGAAGCAGCCTCGGTGGTGGGAGCCTCGGTCTTTTCCTCGGTAGTTACCTCTGCAGATTCGGTCTCGCTCTCTTCGGGCTCGGTTACCTGATCAAGACCTGCGTACTTGATCGCCTCGTCCTCGGTTGCGAAGAATGCCATCTCATACAGATAGATCTCGGTATCCTCGTCTGCGCCCATGGGGTCGAATCTGAATACGTTGTAAATACCCTCGCAGTCGCCGGTCAGGTCGTAGATGATGTACTCAACAGAGCCGTCGTACATGCCGGGGAAATCCGTGGTGGTGGAATAACCGCCGGTAGCAGCGGTAACATCACCTGCACAGTAGAAGAGCTCGATATCGTCAATGTAGCCAACTACCTTGAGCTTGAATACGACAAAGGGATAGGACTGGGAGTCGAGCTGCTCCAGATCAGCCTTTCTGATGTACTGAGACCAAGTGATCTGTACGTAGGGGTCATCGGGCTTGGTGATCTTGAGTCTTGCGCCTTCCCATTCGGACTTAAAGTAAGTCTTGTTAATGCCGTTGGGAGAGGTCAGGATCTTCATATCCTTTGCGTCATCATTGAAAACGAGCAGGGTGTTGGAGTAGGAGGGAGCTTCGCCTTCGGTGGTTTCTTCTCCTTCAGCAGCAACGGTGGTCTCTTCAGCAGCAGTAGTGGTTTCCTCTTCTGCATAAGCCATCATAGCAAAGCAGGAAGCAACCAGCAGCATGGAAAGAACCAGAGCCAGTAATTTCTTCATGGTAGTAATCTCCTTTACAAAAATATTTGGACAATTATCATTTTATACTATTTTCAGTGAATTGTCAACAGACTTATACCAATTTTTGCCCGAATTCAAAAAATATGTCAGGAATTTCCGGTTTCGGTCCGCACGTAAACGCCGTTTTGATAAAATACGGTATAAGCACCGCCGTACAGTGTCTGCCCGTCCACGCGCACAAAAGGAGCGATTGTGATTTGCGCATTTCCTTGGGAACGGACCTGCAGCGTGGCGGTATAGAGCTGGCCGCCAAGGCTTTGCGCGGTATAGAGCTTTCCGCCTCCCTCGATTTCTGTCAAAATCTCAGAGCCGCCAAGCGTCAGCTCGCGCGTTCCGTCTTGGTCGGTCACGGTACAGGTAAAGCCGTACGAGCCGCGCGAAAGTGAGGTCTCTGCGTCTACCAATGCACAAAGGCGGACCTTGATGGTTCCGTCTGCCGGATTAGTCTCCTGGCAGGCAAGGTAGCGTGCGGGGCAGGCGGGAAGCACGGGAGCACTGATCTCGATCTGTGCCTCACAGCCCAAAATGTCAAGCGCGTGCGTGTCGCCATTCTCGTCAAGCCGATAAAAGGATGCGGGATCGGGTACGGTACAGATGAGTGGATACGTGCCGGGCTGAATTTCCTCGTTGACCAGAAATTTCAGGGTGACGATCTGCCCCGAGACCTCCACGTTTTGTGCCGCATCCAGCAAAAGATTGAGCTTGCCATTTTGATTATGATAGGTTAAGGTCAGCGCGTCATTTTCCTGTGTCAGGAATACGTCGGTCAATCTGAATAAAAGCGGGTCATATTCCAGCGTCACAAATCCGCCTGCGATCGCAGTCTCGGGTAAGACCAGCGAGAGCTCGACCGATTCACCTGCCCGGCAAGTGTTGTTCTGCACAAGCTGCAGGGCAAAATCGTTATTTGCCTGTACCGCATGCGCGGGCGTGATCAATAAAAAAAGAGACAAAAACAGTGCCAAACACACACGAACTCTCATCTCAGCCCTCCTTTGCATATTCAAAATTACGCTGTATTCATTTTTATTATACATAAATGACGGATTTTTGTCAATAAGGCGGAATCTTCCATGTAAGGATTGCTTTTTATTTGCGCATAATAATGCTGACCCAAAAAATTCGGAGGAATATTGCAATGAAATATACCGGTAAAGCTTTGACTCTTGCGCTGGTGCTGGGTTTGATCACGGCTGCTTTGGTTGGCTGTGTAGGTCCTGAGAGTGACGACGGCAGCAACACAAGTGGCGAGACCACCAAGAATACGACCGCACAGCAGACCACGCAAGCTCCCACCACCGACGAAACGAGCGGAGGTATGATGGACAGCGTGGATAGTGTGGTTGAGGACGTCAGTGACGCCATCAGCGGTGACAATACCACTGCAGCGACCACCGAGGAAACGACTACCACCGCACCCGGACGTGCACGCGGTATGCGCGGCAGAGACGGGAAGTGACGATAAAAATAGGCTGAGCCATGCGGCTCAGCCTTGTTTTGTTGAGTATTTTGATTGACAAATTAGGGGAAACGCGCAGAAACCGTTTGGATTCGCGTTCTCCCCCCTGTGCTTGGCACAGGGCAGCACCAAATATTCCCCCCTCCCGGAGGGGGGCTGTAAAAGCAGCGTGATTCAATGAAACTTTACTGTTCACGGATATATTCCCAATACTAAAACAAACAAATAATGTCCGTTAACGGATAAGTTAAGAATATCAATAAGCGTTTGTCACACTCACAGCCCCCCTCCGGGAGGGGGGATAAACGCGCGCCGGCCTGCCTTTGGCGCAGGGGGGAGAATGCGAATCCGATCGGTTTCTGCGCGCAAAATGGTAAAAAACAGGGCTAAGCAATGCTTAACCCTGATATTTTTAATGAATCTGCGTGCCGGTGGGAACGCTGTCATCAACGAAAATGACCTTGCAGCCGCAGGCGTTGTTGGTTGCGGCCAGCAGCATGCCCTGAGAATTGATGTTGCAAATTCTGTTCGGCTTGAGGTTCGCAATGACGATGATCTTCTTGCCGATGATGGATTCGGGCGTGTACTCTGCCTTGATCGAGGACATGATGACTCTCTCACCAATGCCGTCGTCCAAGGTCAGCTTGAGGCACGCGTTGGATTTACGCAGTGTCTCTGCCTTGAGGATCTTGCAAACGCGCAGATCCAGCTTGTCAAAGTCTTCGATGGTGACCTGCTCCTTGACGGGCTGTACGGGATCGGGCTCGCCTCTGGGTGCTTCGGGCTGTGCGGGCGTTTCCTCTGCGGGAGTCTCGCATACCTCGCATGCCTTTTCGGCAAGGATCTCTGCCTCGGTCTTGGGATAGGAGAAGTCCAAAAGGCCTACGTACTTGTCCGCGTCAATGGCGTACAGGAAGAGGTAAAGTCTGGGGCCCTGCTCCTTATCGATCAGCAGCTTGTAAACGGTCTTGAAGAAGTTGCCCTGAATGCTGCGCAGCTCCTTGGAGTCTGCCAGCTCGGGGTAAACCTGCTTGGGAATATCGTAAATGGCGGTATTGAGCTCATCCAGCGTATATCCGCCCTTGGCGATCACGTCGTGGAGCAGCGCGATCTGCTTCTTTTCCTGCTCGGAGAGCTGCTCGTAAACCTCAAAGTTACGGGTCGTGCGCAGACGGTTGACCTGCTCGGGTGCGCACTGCTCCAGCCAGAACTTTGCGCGCTGGAGTCTGTCGGCAAACTGCTCGTACTTGTAGGGCATACCGATCTTTTCAAATACGGTTTCCAGGAGCGGCACGTTGAAGTCCACGATCGAGCCAAGCTGTACAAGCAAACTCATGGGAACGGTTTCGACGTATCTGCCCTCGATCATGCACTTTTCCATAATGGAGGCGGTCGCTTCGTTTGCCTTGCCCTCTCTCCAATCGTTGAGCATCTTGTCAAACTCAAAGTACTGGCGCAGAATGCCGTCGTCAAAGCAGATGTCGAACGCCTTGACGGGATCGGTCTTGGCGTACAGCCAGAGCAGTACCTCGGGCTGATACAGCTTGAGCATGGTCTCGGGGGTCAGATTGATGCCCGAGGAAGAGGACATCTTGCCGGCCAAGCCCTTGATGCCGATGAATTCATAGCCCTGGTACAGGGGTGCCTGATGGCCGAATACCTTCTTTGCAATCTGCTTGGAGTTGTTGTAAGAGCCGGTGGGTGCGGAGTGATCCTTTCCGCCGGGCTCAAAGTCAACGCCCTCGTGTCTCCATCTCATGGCCCAGTCAACCTTCCAGCCCAGCTTGCAGTTGTGGTTTTCAAGGAAGTTGAAGTGGCCTGCGTGACCGCAGCGACAGGTGTAGTCTGCCTCGGTACCGTCAGCGGAGAAGGCGGTGATGGTGGTAAAGTCGGTGTGGCAAGCGTCACAGAAAATGCTTACGGGGCTGTATGCTGCTTTTTCAGCGTCGTGCTCAGCCTTGAGCTGCTCCTCGCTCTTGCTCTTGTCCTTGGTCTTGAAGGAGTCAAGGATCTCAAAGATCTCGCCTCTCTTCTGAATGGACTCGAGAATGGCGTCTGCATATGCGCCCGAGCGATACAGGTCTGCCTGGTAGCGGCAGTCCAGCTTGATGCCGAAGGGCTCGATACCCTTGAGAAATTCTTCCTCAAAGTGCTTTGCGTAGTTTTCGTGGCAGCCCCAGGGATCGGGAATGTCCACGTAAGGGCAGCCGATGTATTTGTCGTAGGTGTTGCCAACCACGGCCTGCACGTTGGCAGGGATCTTACGGCAACGGTCGTATTCGTCCCAGGAAATCAGAAGCTTGGCCTTCTTACCCTCTTTTTCAAGAGCCTTGACAACGAACAGGGGCGTTGCCAGATCGCGGAAGTTACCAATGTGAACAGAGCCGGAGGGAGAAACACCGGCAGCGCAAACGTATTCATCCTTGTCAGGATTTTGCGCGATGATCTTTTTTGCAATTTCTTCTGACCAATGCATAGTTAGGTCTCCTTTTATCAAGAATTGAATGTATACATACTTTATCCATTATAGTATATCACAGTTTTTTACCTGTGTCAATCGGTACATTTTCTAAATATTGTGTGTCGATGCCAAGATATTTATTGCGCTTTCAAGAATTTTGGCATAAAAACGGCACAGGTGGGCAAACTATGAACGGATATCATCCAAATATGAAGTAAATAGGAGAATAATATTATGATGCCTATTCTTGATAGAATCGCCCTGATCGTAGCCGCCATTGGTGGTTTGAACTGGGGCAGCATCGGTCTTTTCGGGTTTGATGCGGTCGCATGGCTGTTTGGCGGGCAGGGCGCTATCTTGTCGCGTATCGTTTACGTGGTGGTTGCGCTTGCCGCGCTTTGGTGTATCTCTCTGGTCTTCCGTGTCAGAGATACCTTCGAGCAGCCGGAAGAGATGTGAGCAAAAAAACGCCGCCCGCACATAAGTGCGGACGGCGTTTTTAGAATGCAGAATGAAGAACGCAGGGAGCAAAATTTCAACATAAACACCTGCAGGGGACGGCGCCCTCGACGTCCCGAGCCAGCGGCAACTAACTTTTCGCTAAGCATTAGTTAGTTCGTGTATGCGCGGGACGTCGAGGGCGCCGTCCCCTGCGGATATAAATGAAGCCCGAGCACGGATGATGTGTTTTGTGCTATGCATCAACCTTTCGTAGGAAAATTTCTCCTTTTTTGCTTGGCTTTTGTTGCAATTTTATTTTTCATTCTCATCCGCAAGTTTTTGATTGATGAGCTCCAGATTACGCTTTTCAATCTTATCTAAAATATAATAGATCAAAACCATTAAGGGGATATATAATGCCAGCAGAACACCAAGTGCAATGAGAAGTTCACGGCTTGGGCGGAATCCGTTGAACGCGAGATTTACAAAGATCATAGAAAACATGCTAAAGCCAATGGCAATAAAGCGCCTGATCCACAGATGTTTCGAAAACAGTCTGAGCTCAAACGTGAAAAACGAAAACAGATGGATGGGGATGGCGACCGCTAACATCATGTGTAAATATTTGACTTGTACGATTTGAGAGAAGGCCAATGACAAAACGGTAAATAAAATGGCGCAACATCCCATCATTTTGATAAATGAATCCCAGTATTTTTTTCCGATATTCATACCTTACACCCCCAGCTTTCTCTTGATTTCGGACACATACTGCCTGGAAACAAGCAGTTTTTCGTCATTTGTCAGTGTTGCGATCAGACGGCTGTTTTCGGAATTTTTGATGCTTCGCATTTTGCTAAGGCTCGCGATGACCGTTTTGGAGATCCGCGCAAATTTCAGATTTTGCAGACTTTGCTCGATCTGGTAAAGCTTGGCTGTGGATTTATACGTCTGCTTTTCGGTGTAGAAAAAGATCTCTCCGTCCACCGATTCAAAGTAGAAAATATCCTTAATCGGAATAAAAAACGTTTCCCCTTGTCGCTCACCGGCAAAGGTGTGTCCGACAAGCCCCATGCCGGCAATCATATCTCTTAGCTCGTCGGTCATTTGTGCGCATTTGATCAGTATTTCGGTTTCCGTGATGCTCGGATCCTCGTGAATTGTGATTTTCAAGTCTGCCCCTCCGTTCTCTTTGGTGGTTTCATTATACAAGGCCAAAAAAGCAAAGTCAAGCGATTTGACCTATCCTGCAAATTGCGGACGGTAAGATGCGAATTGGGGGATCTTTGTAAATGATTGGGGTGAGCGAATGATGCGGATGCGCGCTGAAAAGGCGTCCCCGAAGGGGAAGAGGACCCGCAGCGCAGCAGAGCACAGCGACGCAAGCGGCCGCGGGAAAAGGGGCCGTGCGATGAGATTGGAACAGTAATATATTTGTTAGCTTTGTTAGCCCAAAACTCATAGGAGTTACGTTGCATTTTTTCTTTTCCAATTTGTATACACAGCCCCTTTTCCCGCGGTCGCTCATTCCACTGCGTTTCATTTCGCTGCGGGTCCTCTTCCCCTTCGGGGACGCCTTTTCAGCGCGCATCCGTGTTTTACGCATTATCCCCGTGGGCAGGAATAAAAAATGCTGCCCGAGGGCAGCATTTTTAGATAATATCAAAGCTCTTCGGCGTATGGGTTTTTATATCCCTCGCCATAAATTTCGGTTGCTTTGGTCACGATCAGGAAGGCGTGCTTGTCCTCCTGCTTGACCACGTCGCGCACCAGGGGATACTGGTGATTGTGCAGCACGCACAAAAGCACCTTTTTGTCCTTTCTTGTGTAAGCACCCTCACCGTGCAAAAGCGTGACGCCTGTTTCCACCTCTTTCATCAGACGTTCGGAAACAGCCTCGGGGGAGTCGGTGATAATATACACCATCTTGGCGTTATCCTTTCCGTAAAGCACCATATCCAGCACGGTGGAGTTGGTAAATACGGTGACGGCAGCATACATAGCGACCAGAACGTCGTGGAACACGATCGCGGAGATCACGATCACACTCGTGTCCAGCACCAGATACAGCACACCCGTTTTCATGTGACGGAACTTTCTGCGCAGCAGCTTGACGATGATATCAAAGCCGCCGGTCGATCCGCCGCCACGGAATACAAGGCCGATGCCAAGAGCTACCAGCGTACCGCCGGCTGCTGCAGCGATCAGCAAATGATCGTGCATGTCGGGGATCAGATGCGAAAAGCCTCGCGCAACCAACTCAATCACGGCCGAGGAGAGCGCGGTTGCATACAGCGTGCCCATCAGAAAGCTGAATTTGAATACGATCAGACCAAGGATCATCAAAGGGATGTTGATCAAAAAGATCCAGACACCCGTACCAAGCTGGAATTCACCGAATCGGACCAGGCTGTTGAGAATGATCGAGATACCCGAAACACCGCCGGGGGCCAAATGGTTGGGATCGAGAAAGGCGGCAATGCCGATGGCGTAGATCACGGATCCAACGGTCAGGAGCAGATAGTTTTTCAAAACTGTTAGCAGCTTATCGTGAGATTTTCTTTTCAAATCAGGCATTTTCCGTCACCTCCATCCCAATTCGCTCGGGTTCGTTTCCGCCCGGGGCGGTTTTACGGTATTCACTGGGCGACATGCCCACCTGTTTGATAAAGGCGCGGTTAAAGGTGCGCAGCGTGCCAAAGCCTACCAATGTGGAAATTTCGGTGATGCTTTTGTTGGTCCTGCGCAGGTATCGGCAGGCCTCGGAAACGCGCAGGGCGTTGATGTAGTCGTTAAAGCCCGTACCGATTTTGCTTCCAAACAGGTGAGAGATATAGTATTTACTCAAGTGCAGCTCCTCTTCCAGCGTGCTCAGTGTCAGCTCGCGGCTGTAATTCTGTGCACAGAAGGAAACGATGGAGCGCAGCGTTACAGAATCCGTTTGATTGCTCTCGCGGAAGGTCATGCGGGAGAGAAGCTCACCGAAGAAGGCGAGCAGATAGCCCTTGGTAATGGCGTCGCGGTAGTCGGCGGGCATGTCCTCGGTGTGCGAGAGTGTCATGAGCAGCTCGTGCATGTAAGGGTCATTACCCACACCGCGCACAATGGGACTGATAGGGGCAGCACCCGAAAAGCTGCGGGAAAGCTCGGGCAAAAGATCGGGATTGATGATGAATAAAAGGTACTTTTCCTTTTCTGCAGGGTCGTAGCGGTGCACTTGGTTGGGAAAAACCAGCAGCACGTCACCGCTTTCGATGGTGTATTCTCCGGTATCCACCGTGCAGGTGGTGCAGCCCTCCAGCATATACACCATTTCCAGGTGATAGTGCAGGTGCGCACCGAACGCAAGCGGATATCGGCCGGAGAGCGCGTTGCGACAGGAAAAGTCGCCCTTTTTGTTTTCGTACATGGCACCCATCGCAATTACCTCGTCTTTTTATAGCGGCGCAGCTTGATCTTGCCCTTGGAGACGTTCCAGAAGATATTGGCAATGATGGCAGGCGCACCGTATTTGCGATAGAGGAGATAGACAAGACCTGCGATCAATGCAAGCACTGCCAGCACCGAGACGATGATAATGATCCATTCGTAGAACTGAACGCCGACCGAGCCGTACATCTCCACACGGTCCAAAAGCAACGTGCAAGAGCCTTCTTCTTCAAGCTCGGGAGCTTTGAGCTGGATCGAAACGGTGATGGGATCATCTCCGTCTACCAGGGAGGTGAATTCGGAGACGTCAAAGTATACGATCTGCCAGGTGTTAGCGGCAATTTCGGTGACCTCCTCGTAAACCACCTGCTCGTTGCCTGCAGAGACTGTGGACGAGCCCTGCTTGACCAGTCGCAGCTTGAGACTGACCGGAGCCTCGGTATCTGCATCTGCGCAAAGAGTCAGTGCCAGCGTCTTGATGCCCTTGATATCCGAGCCCTGCAGCGTGGTATTGGAAATGCCCGTATAGGTCTGCGGCTGCATGTAATTCAGATGCGCGTTGAGTACCGGCCAGCCAAGAGCGGCATTGCGGCTGAGCTCCAGGTAAGAAATGCCCTCGGAGGGAGTAAAGCTGCAGGTCGTGCCATCGGTAAAGGAGAAGAGCACGCGACTCTTGGAGGAGGGAGCACCTGTGACGTCCGCGCCGGTCACAAACCGACGTGTAGCGGCCTTGGCGGACTGTGCGCTGTAAAGAGAGTTCCAGCCGGGGACTGCAGAGGAAATGCCGATGGCATCCAGCGCAGAGGTGTCCTTGGTGTCAATGGTCATAAAAACGTTGTAGAGTGCGCGACGCTCGGTCATAACGCCCTTGTTGTCGGTATCCCAGAGACCGGAGTCCGAAATCAGGCTTTGCGCGTCGGTGTGTGCTGAATAGATCAGCGCATCCACGTGGCCGTTTTCCAGCACCTTGTAATAGGCATATGCATAGGATGCTGCCTGCTCCTGCTGGCTCTTGCCCGGGGCAACCTCAAAGTCGCTGATGATGGCGTGGCGGCGGCTGCCTTCGTAGTAGTGATCGGGATCAGCCATCCAGGTAAAATCAGAGAAGTGAGCGGGGGAAAGCTTGAGCGCGCTTGCGTTCTCCTCCGACCACGTGGGGTCTGCGTTGCCCGTGCCGTAGGCATAGGCGGAAACGGCTACGCTCCAGTCAAAGCTGCCGCTGTAGGCGGATTCAATATTGAATTGGTCCAAAAAGTAATGGGTCGTCCAATCGGTTTTGGAGGAAAGAGATTTGGTATCGGCCAGGTTGTTGCTGACGGATACGTATACGCGACCGTTTGCATAGTGGGATTTGAGCGTGGAATGCGCCAGGCGCACAAGTGCTTGATAGCGGGAAACGTATTGATCAAATTCCACAGAGCCTACGTAGTTGTTGGAGCTTGCCTCGTTGACGCTGCGGCCGACGATCAGTGCACCGCAAAAGCCGTGCTGTCCCGAAGGATCGGTGTATCGGTCGGTGATGAAATCAAGGAAGCCGGCCATCAGCGAGGCGCTTTGCTCGTCATCCATCCAGATGCCATAGGCGCGTGCCTTGCTTGCGGGTTCACTGACTGCATACAGGCAGGAGACCAGAGAATTGGCCTTGTCGGGAGCAGTGCGCATGCGCAGGCGCAGATAAACGATCGCACCCTGTGCCGTATATTCGGTGACCTGCTTGTCCAGTGTCTCAAGCGCGCCGCGGTCCAGATAATAGGTCTGTCCGTCGTACACGTATGAGATCGCACTGTCGGTATAGGCATCAAGGATCAGCACCGAGGGGTCAAGCTCGACGACCGCGTGCGAGATACCGAGATACGCAGCATCCGAGGAAACGGTTGCATGCAGACCCTTGATCGAATCTGCCTTTGGGAAATCCGCGGTGTTCTCAGCCAGGTCGGATACGTTGGAGACGTATACGGGCGAGGTCAGAAGCACGTAGGAATCCAAGGTTTTATTGTAAACCGCAACGGCAAAAGCGCAGTGCAGGCGGGAGTGTGCCTGCAGATTGCCCTCGGCGTAAAGAGAAAGCGAGAACTTGGGCGAGGTGGACATGCTGCTCTCTGCCACAGGCTTTTTGCCCGCAAGATCCTCTGTGGTCTCTCCGGGCTCAAGCGCCATCAGATAGAGCTTTTGCGTATAAATGCTCGTGTTCTTGAAGGTTTCCAGATCTGCCTCGGTCAGCGCGGCCTTGACAGAGATCTCTGTTCCTTTTTTGTTCAAGGTGACGTCAGTCACGCAGCTCTCTGTCACCTCGACCTTATCGCCGCAAGCAGTCAATGTGAGCGTCAGCAGCAGAAGCACAAAGGCGATACTGAGAATGGACAACGTTTTTTTCATACTTTTCCTCCAAATTGAGCTTTATAATTCCTGATCTTGATGGTAAATGCGAGGTACGCGCGCAGTGACAAGGCAGGGAACCTCGTATGCGATCGAATTTGCGTGCTTGGCAAGCGAGGCGAGCGACTGCACGTCGTTGCCGAACAAGGTGACCACGTCGCCAACCTTGCATGGCAGGTCGGTGACGTCGATCATGCAAAGATCCATGCAAATACGGCCAACCATGCGCGCGGTCCTGTCGCCCATGGCTGTGTGCACGGTTACGTCTGTGTCGGCATATGAGCGACGCCAGCCGTCCGCATATCCTGCCGAGAGCGTGGCAACGGTTCTCTCACGCTCGGCGCGGTAAAGTGCACCGTATCCCACAGGCTCGCCCGCGGCAACCTTGTGGAGCTGAATGATTTTTGTTTGCAGACGCATGACCGGGAGCAGCTGCTCTGCAGGAAAAAGATTGCACCCGGGATTTCTGTCGACTTCCGGGGGGATGACGGGAGCTACGCCGAAGAGTAACGCACCGATGCGAACACCGTCGAGGTATGTCTCGGGATAGCGCATACAGCCGGGGCTATTGCATGCGTGGCATACGGGCGGGCATTTACCGCGCGCCTCAAGGCCTTGCTTGACAGAGAGAAATCGCTGCCACTGCTCGTAGCAGAAGTTACCGCAATCAGCGTCGGAGAGATGGGTAAACAGTCCGCAAACGTCAAAGGCGTCGCAGCTGTCGGTCAGAGCGCACACTGCTTCCACGGTTTCGGCAGCCTGCTCGGGGGTAAAGGCGGGATAGCCGATACGGTGCATCCCGGTATCCACCTTGACGTGCACGGCAAGCTTGACGCCCGCTGCCTTGGCGGACACATGCAAATCCCTTGCAAATTCAGGGGAAAACAGTGTCTGTGTCAAGTGATGCTGATGTAACAGCGCGGCGTATGCAGGGTTTGTGTAGCCAAGGATCAGAACCTCGGAGACCTGATTCTCGGTCTTTTCAAAATCAGCAAGTGCCTGTCTGATAGCAACGCCTTCTTCTGCAGATGCCACGGCAAAATGGCGGCAGCCTGCACGGTACAGCGCGCATGCACAAGGCTCAATGCCATGCCCGTAGGCATCTGCCTTGATGACCGCAATGGCGACCGAGTCGGGGTTTTGCTCTTGTATGTAATTTTTGGAAACGACGTAGTTATTGACCAATGCGTCAAGGTCGATATGAGCCCACACACGGTGATTGTCAACGGATGCGGGCAGGAATTGATCTATTTGCTTCACAGAGAGTGCCTCCTGTAGGTTTCTTTTCTTAGTATATCACAACAAGACAAATATTGCAACATGTCCGAGGGAAGATTTTTGAGAATTTTTAGGAGCTAAATACGCTCGCCGCCTGCAGCAGTTAGGCTTGATTGTGATCGGTAAAGGAAACGCGAAGCATCCATTGGTAGGGGCTGACGTCCTCGACAGCCCGCTACTGCCGCAGCAACTTTTTGTAGGGACCGGCGTCCTCGACGGTCCGCGTTCGCATTATAGGGGCGGGCCCTACATGATATTTTTGGATTAGTCCGGACCGTCGGGGACGCCGGTCCCTACAAGGGCACGTGAATGGGGTGTCGGGCACGTTTGCGGATGACTCTTGGGGCAAGCATGGTGAAGATTCTTTCCTCTTGACATACCATGATGCATATGCTATAATAAAGCATCCAATTCTTTTGACGTAAGGAGAGCAAGATATGCTTAATCTGAGTATTATGGTCCTGCTGATCTATGCAATCTTTTTCTTTATCATGGCGTTGATCGCGCTGATCCCCTCGGTCATTCAAGCCATCGGGCTTGCACGTATTTGCAATAAATTGGGCGCGTTTCGTCCGGTCTGGTCCTGGGTGTGGGCGTTCTTGCTTCCGCCCGTGGCAATTCTGCGCGCGGGAGATGCTGCTGCAGAGCGTGAAGATCCTTACAGAAAATCGTTACTCAAGCAGGGTGTGGTCTCGGTGATCGTGTTTTCCGTGCTGGCGACGCTGGCCGTGATCGGTGCGGTCATTATGGTGCTCTCTTCCGAGCTTACTTTGCCCGACGCCGTGGTGAGTGTTGTCGCGCTCGTAACAGTCGTGCTGACCGTGCTGACGTTGCTGGCCTCTGTCTGGCTGGCCGTGCTTCTGTACATCTCCCATTTCCGCATTTTCAAGGCATACGTGCCCACCTGGGGTGCGTGGCTGCTGATTGCGGGTATGGTGATCCTGTCCGAGCTTGCCTTCCTGATCTTTCCCATTCTCAGCTTCATACCGATCAAACCTGCAGGACCTGTGCATGAGTATCTCTACGAGAGCGAAACGTGATCAGATTTGTATATAATAAATGTAGAAAACCCTCGCGAAAATCGCGAGGGTTTTCCTTATGACCTTATGACGGCTTACAGCGAGAAAAATCCGCTGTTGTCGTCGTCCTTTTTGTCGTTTTTCTTATCTTCTTCGGGCTCGGGCTGTGCGTAGGGGAAGGGATTCTCATTTGCCTTCTCCTCAGCCTCGCGACGTGCGCGCTCCTGCTCAGCCTGCTCTTTTTGCTCGTTTTCCTCGCGGCTCTTGCGCTTCTTTTCTTCGAGCATTTGCTCAAGCTCTTCCACCGTGGGATAACCGTCCATGGCGGCCTTGAACTGGTCGCCGTCCATGTTTTCATGGTTCAGAAGATACTCTGCAATAAAGTGCAGCTTATCCATGTGCGCGGAAAGGATCTCGATGGCGCGCTTGTACTGCGCATCCATGATCAGTCTGGTTTCGCGGTCAATGGCAGCAGCCGTTTCCTCGGAGTAATCCTTGCCGGAAGAGAAGTCTCTGCCAAGGAATACCTCGGAGCTGGAGTGTGCCGAGCCGTACAGCACGGTACCGAGCGTCTCGGACATACCGTAGCGGGTAATCATGCTGCGAATGGTGGAGGTTGCGTGCTGGATATCGCTGGATGCGCCGGTGGAGATATCCTCCAGCACCAGCTGCTCGGCAGCACGGCCGCCAAGTGCGACTGCAACGTCGTCTAACATCTGACCCTTGGTTCTGCCCATTCTGTCCTCGGTGGGAGGCGTGAGCGTCACACCGCCTGCAGAGCCTGCGGGAATGATGGTAATATAGGATACGGGGTTGGCCTTGGGGCAGAAGTAGGAAACCACTGCATGGCCTGCCTCGTGATATGCGCAAAGCTTGTTGTCCTCGGGGGTGCGGATATGGCTCTTTTTCTGCGGACCGAGTACGACCTTGAGGTACGCCTCGTCAATGTCCTCCATACCGATCAGGGACTTGTTCTTACGAGCTGCCAGCAGTGCAGCCTCGTTGAGCAGGTTGGCAAGATCGGCACCGGTAAAGCCGGGGGTATGCTTGGAGATCTCGGCAAAGTCTACCGTCTCCTCGATCGGCTTGCCCTTGGCATGCACCTTGAGGATCTCCTCTCTGCCCTTCATGTCGGGGTAGTTGACCGTGATCTGACGGTCAAAACGGCCGGGTCTGAGCAGTGCGGGGTCAAGGATATCGGGGCGGTTGGTGGCTGCGATGACGATAATGCCCTCGTGAGAGCCAAAGCCGTCCATTTCTACCAGCAGCTGGTTGAGCGTTTGCTCTCTCTCGTCGTGACCGCCGCCAAGACCTGCACCTCTGTGACGGCCGACTGCGTCGATCTCGTCGATAAAGATAATGGATGCGGGGGCTTTACGCGCGCTTTCAAACAGGTCGCGCACACGGGAAGCACCCACACCGACGTACATTTCCACGAAATCGGAGCCCGAGATCGAGAAGAAGGGAACGCCGGCTTCACCTGCAACTGCCTTTGCAAGCAGTGTTTTACCCGTACCGGGAGGGCCCATGAGCAGAACGCCATGGGGAATTTTTGCGCCGAGTCTGGAGAATTTGCCGGGGGCTTTGAGGAATTCCACGATCTCCTGCAGCTCCTGCTTTTCCTCGTCTGCGCCTGCTACGTCCTTGAAGCGGATCTTGTTCTTATCATCGGGCACAGGCGTTTTGACGCGTGCTTTGCCAAAGTTGTTGATCTTGTTGCCCTCGTTGTTGGCGCGCTTCATGGCGATAAAATAGAAGACGATAAAGACCACGATGATCAGAAGGAAGGGGAGATAGGAGACCCAGCCGGGCAGTGTGATCACCGGCTCGTTGACCACCTCTTCGATCAGTCCCTGCTCGGAAAGCGAGACGATGATGGGGCTAAGGTCACGCTGGAAGTATTCCATATCCGCGATCTCATAGCGGTAAGTCTTATCCTCATGTGTGGTATAGGTCAGGGTTCTGTGGCGGAAGCTGATCACGCAGCTCTTCACGCCTGTGTCTGCAACGCCGTCGCCGTCTGTATCCTTGGTGTCGGCGAAGACCTTGATGACGTCCTGATAATCGGTAACGTCGGTGATGGTCTGTTTGTTGCCGCCCGTGAACAGCATCACGACGACGAACGCGATCACAGCAATAAAGATCACGTAAAACAGGATCACCTTGAAATTATTCTTCATTCAAAACCTCCGTTGGTTGGGTACTATGTATTCGCTGCTGCCGGATTTTACTGGTAGATCTCCGGCTTCAGAACGCCCACAAAGGGCAGATTTCTGTATTTTTCATTGTAGTCAAGGCCAAAGCCGACCACAAATTCGTTGGGGATGACCGTGCCGCAATAATCGGGCACGAATTCCACCTCGCGTCGATCGGGCTTATCCAGCATGGTACAGGTCTTGACGCTGCCTGCAAGTCTGTTGGCGAAAAGCTGAGTCAGTCTTTGCAACGTTCTGCCGCTGTCCACGATGTCCTCGATGATCAAAAGATCGCAATCGGGCAGGTCGTCGCGGAGCAGATCGGTATGGATACGGATCTCCCCCGAGGATTTTGTGCCCGCGCCGTAGGACGAGACCTTCATGACCTCGATCTCAAGCGGCAGTGTGACGCGCTTCATCAGCTCGGTTGCAAAGGGGATCGAGCCCTTGAGGATGACGACGAACACCAGCTTACGCTTTGAGTCCTTATAATCGTTGGTGATCTGCAGTGCCAGTCGGTCGATCATGTCGCTCAACTGTTGCTCGCTGATAAGAATTTTTTCGATATCATTCTTTATCATGGTATGCCCCTTTTCATTGAAGTATCAAATTGTTTTATGCAAATAAATGCGTAGATCAAGCGTTTTTTGATCCTGCGCAGCGGCAGCACCGTCGCGCAAGCAGATGCCGGGTACGGCAATGACGCCGTCATGATCGCAGAGCAAGGGGAGCTTTGCCCGCAGGGAAAGCGGAATGCCCTGTTCCGAATAGAGCTTACGGATTTTTTTATGCATACCGCCCGAGAGGATGACGTCACCTTCTTTGATCGGCCTCAAAAAGACCTGTCCTACTATTGTATCAAATCTTACCCGCAGTTCTGTATATAAATTGTAAACATTTGAAGGACAAGGCGTGTCCATCAAAGGATTTTCGGGAAAATTCGCCCAAACCGTCACATCTGCGTCACAAAGCTCGGTCCATCCCTCTTGCAGCAAAACGGAATAGGAAATTTTTTGCACGTGCCTTTGGTGCTTTGTCATGCGCAGAAAATCGCGATCGATCACGGCGCAAATATCGCAAGGCAGGCTGATGCTGCCGGTCTTGCCCGCGCAGATCTGCTGCCACACGGCGTCCAAGTGCACTGCCTCAGCCATGGCATAAGAGATCCCGCTTTGGTGTGCAAAGTCCGCATAGCAAAGGCGGATCAAGCGTTTTGCAACGGCAGGCGGCTGCGTGCGCAAAAGTGCGGTAGGCAGACGACCGTCGTTTGCATGCGCGACATAGAGCTGATCGGCCACAGCGTCCAGCGCATCGCAATCCTCGGCAGCTGCGCGGCAAAGCCGTTGGGCAGCGTGCTGGGGGTGTGCAAACAATTGCTCCAGCTCGGGGATGACGCGATTGCGGATGCGGTTGCGCGCGTAGTCGTCGCATGCGTTTGTGGCATCGGTCACAAAATCCAATCCTCTTGCGCCGCATTCGTCTAAAATTTCCTGCTTGGTCAGCTGCAAAAGCGGTCTGAATAAGCAAAGAGAGCTGCCCTCGGATGTACCGGGTAGGGGAGCGAACGCGGGAATGCCGCGTAAGCCTTGCGTGCCGGTTCCGCGG
This sequence comes from Eubacteriales bacterium, assembly GCA_045594705.1. Lineage (GTDB taxonomy): Bacteria > Bacillota > Clostridia > Oscillospirales > CAG-272 > SVQP01. The sequence goes on along the minus strand of JAZNZB010000081.1, from coordinate 9,658 downwards.
CAGATGCGGAAGAGCACGGTTTCCAGATTGTCGTTTGCATGGTGTGCGGTGGCAAGCAGGGGAATATGGTGCTGTTGCATCAGGCGCGCAAAATGGCGGTAGCGTGCGTGTCTTGCGGCTTCTTCAAGGCTCTGCCCCGATTTTTTTGCAAGCGCGGGTACGTTGACCTTGATCGCAAACAGTGGAACATGCAGCTCTTTGCAAGCCTGTCTGCAAAACTCCAGGTCTCTGTCCGCTTCCTTGCCGCGAATGCCGTGATGTACGTGTACAGCAAAGAGCGGTGCGTTGTGCGTTTGCGCACGCTCGTGCAAAAGGTGCAAAAGCAGTGTGGAATCCGCACCGCCCGAAAAGGCAACGAGCACGGGTGTGCTTTGTGCGTACCCGTCCGGGAGACGCACGGCAAATTTATCCATGTCCTGCATCGTCGGTGATGGTGCGGAACTTGGTGTAGCGTCCGATCCAGCCCATCTTGACCGTGTTGGTCGAGCCGTGACGGTTCTTGGCTACGATGACCTCGGCGGTGGAATCCTCGGGGGCTTCCTCGCCGACCTTATAGTATTCGTCGCGGTAAAGGAAAATGACCACGTCCGCGTCCTGCTCGATCGCACCCGAGTCACGCAGGTCGGAAAGCATGGGCTTTTTGTCGGTTCTGCCTTCGGGTCCGCGCGAGAGCTGTGCGCAGCAGATGATGGGGACCATCAGCTCCTTTGCCATGATCTTGAGCGCGCGGGAGATCTCGGAGACCTCTTGCACGCGGTTGTCGATTTTTCTGTCGGATTGCATGAGCTGCAGATAGTCGATGACCACAAGACCGAGGTTGTCCACGCGGCGCAGCTTGGCCTTCATGGCCGTGACTGTTTGACCCGACGTGTCGTCGATCAGCACGTCGCACTTGGCAAGGTGAGAGGTTGCCTCCGCGATCTTTCGCCAGTCGTCCTGTCCCAGCTCGCCTGTACGCAGCGAGTAGCTGTCCACCAGAGCTTCACTGGAAATGACACGGTTGACCAACTGATCTGCCGACATTTCAAGCGAGAAGATGGCAACCTTTTTGCCGGTCTGAGAGGCTACGTTGGTGGCAATGTTCAAGCAGAAGGACGTCTTACCCATACCGGGACGCGCACCGACCAAGATCAGGTCGGACTTGCCCATGCCGGCCAGCACGCGGTCCAGTCCCGAAAATCCGGTGGACGTGCCCTGCGAGGCGTTCTTGTTCTCCTTGAGCTCATGCAGGTGCGCGTAAACGTCACCGATGACCTCGCGGATGTGCTTGAAATTTTTGGTATCGCGGCCTTGTGCGATGGCGTAGATGCTGTTTTGCGCGCTCTCAAGAATACCCGCTACCGAGTCCTGCTCGGAATATGCTGCCTCGGAAATGTCGTTTGCCACCTCGATCAGGCGGCGCAGCGTGCTCTTTTCCTTGACGATGCGTGCGTAGTCCTTGATATTGAGCGCGTTGGGAACCACCTCTGCCAGGGTGCGGATGTAATCCTGACCGCCCGATTTATCGTAAATCCCTTTATATACCAGCGTATCGATCAGGGTGACGATGTCAATTTCACTGTTTTGTGTAAAGAGATCCTGAAAGGCCAGGTAGATCTGGCGGTGCTCATCCAGGTAAAAGTCGTCGGCCGTCATCAGGTCGGCGATCTCGTTGAGCGACTTGGGGTCGATCAGGATCGAGCCGAGCAGGGATTGCTCGGCAATCAGGGAGAAGGGTAGCTTGCGTACAAGTTCCTCGCTCATAGAAACCTCCTTGCGGTTTTTGGGAATGTTACGGTCTTACGCACCGACTGTGACCTTGATCTTGCCTACGATCTCAGGATACAGGCGCACGTCAAAGTTGTAAGTGCCGTAAGCCTTGATGGGATCGGGCATGACGATCTTGCGCTTGTCAACCGTGATTCCGTACTGCTTTGCCAGTACCTCAGCCAGATCCTTGGATGTGATTGAGCCGTAGAGTCGGCCGTCGGCAGCGGCGTTGACCGAGATCTTGACTACGGTCCCTGCAAGCTTTTCCGCAATTTCCTTGGCAGCGGCCTTTTCGGTTTCGATCTTGTATTGCTTGGAAGCCTCTTTGTTTTTAACCTCATTCATGGCCTTATTGTCCGCAATCACTGCCAGCTTCTTGGGGAAGAGGAAGTTACGTGCATAACCGTCCGAAACGTCAATGATCTGATCCTTTTTGCCCTGACCCTTGACATCCTGTAAAAGAAGAACCTTCATGTGTATATACCTCCTGTATAAGGGAATTAGAATTATTTATCGTCCTCGTTTTTGTAGTCGTATTCGAAATATTCGTCGATCGCGCCGATCAGCAGATCGTACGCGCTGTCCAGAGTTGCATTTTTGACCTGTGCGCCTGCCACGTCAAAGTGCCCGCCACCCTGCAGCTTTTCAAGGATCAGCTGCACGTTGATCTCACCCTTGGAGCGGCCGGAGATGACTACGGTATCTCCCATGAGCACCAAGGCAAAGGAGGCCTCAATGCCCTTGAGCGTAAGCAAACTGTCTGCTGCTTTTGCTGCAGCCACACGGTCCTCGGGGGTGGGCTCCTTTTCGGTTGCCAGCTGCGTAATGGCTACCACGTCGCGATAAATGTGCGCCTTGGAGTCAAACGCGCTTGCGATGCGCATGTCCTCAAGATCCTGGTTGAAGAATTCGCGTACCACGCTTGTGTGCGCGCCCTTGGAGTACAAAAAATGCGTGATCTCAAAGGTCTGTGCGCCCGCGTTACGGGTAAAGTTATGCGTATCGAGCATGATGCCGGAGAGCAACAGGTTTGCCTCGCCCTTTTGCATACCGTCCGCATAATCGCTCTGCTGCATGATCTCTGCGATCATTTCGCTGGCAGAGGACTTGGTGGGCTCGATATAGGTGACGAAGGTGGGGAAGTCGGGCTCCTTGACCAATCTGTGATGGTCGATCAGTGCGATGTTGGAAACACTGCCCGGCAGATCGGGTGCTTCAAAGATAAAGCGGTTGTTGGCGTCCACAATGATCAGAAGCGTATCCGAGGTCACGGCGTTCATGCCTGCCTCACGGTCAATGAACATTTCCTTATATTCGTCCAGATCCGCCAGGTGTTGGTAGCAGGTACGGAAGTTTTCGCATTTGCGGTCTATGACAACATGGACCTCGGGCAGAATGGAGGTGTCCGATTTTTGCTCGGCCGCCTTGGCAGCAAGCACGTTCATCACGAATCTGGCCGCACCCACGCAAGCACCGATCGAGTCAAAGTCGGGGTTGGCATGACCCATGATCAGCACGTTGCCTGCTTGGCGGATATTGGTTGCCAGCACGCCCGAAATGACGCGGGAATTGATTGAAGAGTTGCTCTCCAGGATCTTGTGCGTGCCGCCGAAGTATTGCAGGCTTCCGCCCGCGTCGCGGCGGAGCGCAACCTGGTTACCGCCGCGAGACAGAGCTACCTCCAGTGCAGCGTAAGCGGCGCGGTCCTTGTCCTCCATGGTTCCCTTGATGGCGGCAATGCCCATGGAAATTGTCAGCGGGAAGGTATTATCGCCAACCTTGGCATCCATGACCGTGTTGAGGATATCAAAGCGGTCGGCAATGCATTTTTCCAGCATCTCTTCAGAGAAGATGGCCAGATATTTGTCTCGGTCGTATTCGCGGATCATGCCGTTCAGGCTCTCTACCCATTCCAGCATGATCTGGTCGATGCGGGTCGAGGTCTCGCGGTAATTTGCACGTACGAACTGGGTCAGCTCCTGCAGGTTGTCAATGGCAATGTAGGCAACCACGGGGTTCTCGCGGTCAGCCTTTTCCTTGATCTCCAAAAGACTGTTGACGTCACGGAATACGGTGAAGAAGTATTCCTCGCCGTCTATCATCATGGGATAGCTCTGCAGCTCGTATCTTTTGCCGTCGCCCAGACGTGTGATGGGGCCCTCGGGCAAAAGATCGGATTCGTGTGCGCTGGATTTTGCGCCGTGTGCAGAAACGGCAACGATGTCGATGGGCACTGCGCAGAATTCGCTCAGTCGGATATTGCAGACGGGGGAATGATAGCCCAGCACGTCCTGCAATGCACTGTTGATGATCTTGACTACGCCGTCGCGTCCGATGACTGCATAGGGTACGTCAATGACGTAGCGGAACATATCGTAAACGTCGGTGTTGATCTTGTCCGCCTCCTGCACGGCCTCGCGCAAGCGCAGGTAACGGAGCAGGTAGATCAGGAACACGATGGCGCAGGTCAGAGTAAATATCAGTGCAGCTCCGAAGCCGAACCAACCGATTCTGATGACGGCGGGGTTCAGATATCCGATGATGGCGCATGCGCTGATCAGAACGAAGCCCGTGGCAACGCATACCGCAAACGGCACGCGCAAATCCATATACAGGGAGTCCTTTTTCCCGGTATAATGCCCGTTTTTATGGTTGTCGGAACGATTTTTCATCTTAACCTCCATGCCGCCCAAGCGGCGGCTCGAATAGATTTCGTGAAATAGCGATTCAAAGAAAGGAAATGCGGGGAGTTGATTTATTCTCCCTTAAAGTCCTTCATTTTTTTCTCAAGAGCCTTGGTGATGGCCTGAAAGATCACGCCGAATGCACCGAAGAAGGAGAGCATGGGTACGATGGCAAGACCTAAGAACATGAATGCGATCACGTAGGTCAGGATCAGCGGCCACTTGACAGGGGCGCGTTTGACGTTGGTCACGATTCCCGCAATGCCGCTGACTGCCAGGATGGGCATCAGCACAAGCAAGAGGTTGATCGCAACAAAGGTCACCGCCTCAGCGCGGGGGATCATGGATGTGATCAGCAGAAGTCCGTAGCAAAGCAGCATCAGCACGGCGGTGGGAATGGACGGTGCGTATTGGCTCAGATGTGCGGGGCAGACCTCCCGGGGCTGGCCCGAGATCAGAATGGCGGTAAAGCCACGGTGCGCCACGAAGGAGAAGAGCCAGAGCACCATGATGGTGCTGCCGGGTAGGAGTCCCAACAGGGCGTAGGCGACCGAGTCGGAAAATTTGGCAATGGCTTGGGCGTCCAGCGTTCCTCCGAGCATTTGCTCCACGGCGATTGCAAGCTCCTCGGTCTCGGACATCAGCTGCAGCGCTTGTGCGAACATGGAGGAGAGTGCTGTGTGAAGCTCCTTGACAGCGTCGGTCAGTCCTTGCACAGAGAAGGGCATGCCCGCGGCCAGCAGCTCCGCCAGGATCAGCAGCAGAATGGCGACGGTCAGCGTGCCTGTCACTGCGCCTACAGAAACGATGATGGATATTTTACGTCTGAAGCTGACTGCAAGTGCGATTGCGCCCAGTGCAGGGAGCAATGCAAGCAGAGAGATAAACAGGCTTTTGGTCAAAAGCAGGGAGAGGCCGAATGCGGCCGGAGCGGTGATGATAAAGGGCAGGTATTGCGCTCCCTTTGCATCGGCCAGCAGGGCAGCACCTGCCACGGTTGCGCAAAGCAACGCGGCAAACAGGGCGCAGAACCAGGGATTGACCAGAAAGGATGCGAAAAGTCCCAGCACGCAGCAGGAGAGGAAGAGCGGTTTTTTGCAAAGAGTCAGAACGAACGCGATGCAAAGTGCCATCGTGCCCAGTGCGATGGCAGATGGGATGTTGGCTCCCACACCGGTCTGGGGATCTATGCGACTGATATAGTAAAGGAGTGCGGGAAGCGCGATCTGGCAGGCAAGAAAGACTGCCGTACAAAATATTTGTGCCTTGACGGATATAGGCTTGCGCTGAATTTCGGGGGTGGTGGGATTGGAAGCGTCCATGTCTTCTCCTTTCCGTGCCCGCAAAAATACATAGGGGCACAATCATACCATTATAATAGTATAACATATATTTTTGTGTTTGTAAACAAGAAACCGAACAAAAACGGGAATTTGTCAAGAATTTTCCAAAAAATATATGGACTGCGCACAGGTTTTCGGAAAAATTTTTTCAAAAAATTCAAAAAATATTTGCATAAGGTATTGCAAACAGCAAAAACTTGTGTTATAATGCTAATGGTAAGATAGCATGTTGGAGTGGGTTGAGCAAATCCACTCCAAAAATTTTATCTTGAATTACCTGAAAAGTTTTCACGGAAAGGATACAAAGCATGAGTACAGCACAAGGCGCAAAGCGTCAGGGCAGTATTGCGCAAAAAGTTTGGGAGATCGTGCTTCCCACGGCCGACGAGCTGGAATATATTCTCTGGGACGTGGAGTTTGTCAAGGAAGGTGCGGACTACTATCTGCGCATCACCATCGACCACCCCGAAGGAATCACCATTGATGATTGCGAGCGTTTCCATCGTGCCATTGACCCGGTGCTGGACGATGCAGATCCCATCACGCAGGCGTATATCTTAGAGGTCTCCTCTCCCGGAATTGAGAGAGAGCTCAAAAACCGCGACCACGTGGAAATGTGTCTGGGTGATACGGTAGAGATCAGACTTTATTCCGCTCTGCATGGCGCAAAGGTGCACCGCGGCATTCTCTTGGGAATGACCGAGGAGGGCAACGTGCTGCTTGAGCAGGGTGACAAGGTGCTGGAGTTTGACGCTGACAAGATCGCCAAGCTGCAGACCATTTACGATTTCGGCGCAAATTGAGAAAAGGAAGGAACCGACAAAATGAATAACGAATTTTTCGCTGCTCTGGAGCTTCTGGAGAAGGAAAAGGGAATCCCCAAGGAGTACATGATCGAAAAGATCGAGGCGGCGCTCTTGTCCGCGTTCAAGAAGGAATACGGCAACGGCACCAACGTCAGAATTCATATCGACGAGGTTAAGAAGGACGTGCGCGTTTACCAGCAGCACGAGGTAGTCGAGGAGGTCGAGGATCCCCTGACTCAGATCTCTCTGGCAGATGCAAAGGCGATCAGCAAGAGATATACCGTGGGTAAGATCGTGGAAACAGAGGTCAAGCCCAAGAACTTCCGCAGACTCAGCGCAGCCGCTGCAAAGTCTGTGATCATCCAGGGCATTCGCGAGGGTGAGCGCAGAGCCATGCAGGAGGCTTACGAGAATAAGAGAGAAGAAATCATCACCGCAACCGTTGATAAGGTCGATTACGAGACCGGCAACGTGCTGCTGGCAACCGACGACGGCAGAGCGGTGCTTCGCGCAGAGGAGCAGATCCCCGGCGAGAGCTTCTACCCCGGCGATAAGATCAAGGTGTTCGTACAGGAGGTCAATAAGGAGTCCAGAGGACCTATCGTGACTCTTTCCCGTTCCCATGCAGGTCTTGTGCGCAGAATGTTCGAGCTTGAGGTTCCCGAGATTGCGGACGGAGTGGTCATTGTCAAGGGCGTTTCCCGTGAGGCAGGCTCCAGAACCAAGATCGCAGTCTTCTCCAGAGATCCTGACGTCGATCCCGTAGGCGCGTGCATCGGTAACCGCAGCATGCGTATTGACAGCATTGTCGACGAGCTGCGCGGTGAGAAGGTGGACATCGTCAAGTACAGCGAGCAGCCTGAGGAATACGTGGCAGCCGCACTTGCTCCCGCAAACGTGCTGGACGTGGTCATGACCGGCGAGAGAGCTTGCAGAGTATTGGTCGATCCCGATCAGCTTTCCCTTGCCATTGGTAAGGAGGGTCAGAACGTGCGTCTGGCCGCAAGACTGACCGGTATGAAGATTGATATCAAGGCAGAATAAACCGTATATATGGAACAAAAGGCAAAAAAGATTCCCATGCGTCAGTGCTTGGGCTGCAACGAGCATTTTCCCAAGCGCGAGCTGATCCGCATCGTGCGTACGCCCGAGGGCGAGGTGGTTGCGGATACCACGGGCAAGAAAAACGGCCGCGGTGCGTATCTTTGCCAAAAGATCTCTTGTCTGCGCAAGGCACAAAAGAGCAAGAGATTGGAACGCGCGCTGGAATGTGCCGTCCCGGACGAGGTGCTTGAAAAGATCGGGCAGGAGCTTGTCTCGGAGGCGGACGCGTGAGCGGCGAAGATCGCCTGCTTGGAGCCATCGGGCTTTGCAGAAGAGCGGGCAAGCTGATCTGCGGCGTACCGCTGATCTGCACCGAGCTGCGCAAGAGTCGGACAGTACAGGCAGTGCTGGCGGCATCCGACGTATCGGATAATACAAGAAAGAAACTCAACGATAAATGTAGTTTTTACAGCGTACCGCTATTCTTTCTGTCTTACACGGCAGAGGAGCTGGCAAGCGCTGTGGGCAAGGATGCGCCGATCGGCGCGGTGGCTGTGACAGACGTACAGCTGATGCGGGCTGTCCGGGCACACCTGCCAAGCCAAAAATAAGGGCAAATATGCGTATATGCCAACGGTGTATACGACCTCAAGGGTAATTTAAGGAGGATTTGAGGATATATGGCAACAAACCCGCAATTCAAAGTAATACAGCTGGCCAAGGACCTTGGACTGAAGAGCAAGGACATCGTGGATCTCTGTGCCGAAAAGGGCATGGACATCAAAACGCAAAAGGTGCTTGATCCGGGTGAATTCGACCTTCTTTTTGACGCACTTACAAAATCCCGTCAGGTAGACAATATTGACGATTACTTAGATGGGGTGACCTATATTCCCTCCCGCATTCCCAAGAAGGAAAAGCCCGAGGTGGATGCTGCAAAGGCAGCAGAAGCTGCAAAGGCAGCAGAAGCAGCTAAGGCAGCAGAAGCAGCAAAGGCGGCAGAAGCAGCGAAAGCGGCAGAAGCAGCGAAAGCGGCAGAAGCAGCTAAGGCGGCAGAAGCAGCGAAAGCGGCAGAGGCAGCGAAAGCGGCAGAAGCAGCGAAGGCAGCAGAAGCAGCGAAAGCGGCAGAGAAGGCAGCAGCAGAAAAGGCTGCGGCAGATGCAGCTGCAGCACAAAAGGCGGCAGCAAGAGCGGCGGCTATCGAGAGAGCGGCAGCCATCGAAGCAGCGGCAAAGGCGGCAGCCGATAAGCGCGCACAGGCACAGGGCGACCGCCGTCCCGCACAGGGTGCAAGAGACGACCGTGATCGCAGAGGTGCACAGGCACAGGGCGACCGCAGACAAGCGCCTGCAGCGCAGCAGGGTCAGAACGACCGCTTTAACCGCGATGCGCAGGGCGCAAGACCCGCAGGTCAGAACGACCGCTTTAACCGTGATGCGCAGGGTCAAAGACCTGCACAGGGTCAGAATGACCGCTTTAACCGCGATGCGCAGGGTCAAAGACCCGCACAGGGTCAGAACGACCGATTCAACCGTGACGGTCAGGGACAGCGTCCCGCGTTCGGTCAGGGCCAGGATCGCGGATTTGGCGGACAGGGCAGAGACAACAATCGCCCGAATAACCAAAGACCCAATAATAATTTCAATCAAAGAGGCGGCGGAGATAAGGACGATTACGTACCTTCCGCACCCAGAGAAAAGTTCCAGGTACAGGCCATCGTGCGCGGCCAGACGCCCAAGGGCGGTGACGGTCAGCATAAGAAGGGCGCTGTACGTGTCGTAGACACCAGAACCACCGAGGTCGACCTTTCCAAGTACGATGAAAAGCTGGATACCTTTGTCACCGAGAGCGACAGAGATCTTCGCAGCGGCAGCCAGCGCGGCGGCAAGAAGCAGCAGATCGGCAAGCCCGCGGGCAAGAACCAGAAGGGCGGCAAGAAGCAACAGGCCATAGTCAAGCAGGTCGTTCGCGTGGAGATCCCCGAGGAGATTTCGGTTGGCGAGCTTGCAAGCCGACTCAAGGCAACTGCGGG
>JAZNZB010000080.1:0-10644 GCA_045594705.1 Eubacteriales bacterium | reverse complement strand
TGCAAGCGTTTTGAGGATCTACGAGGGTGGGTGCGTTGTGCCCGTAGATCCCGCGCTGCGCGCGCCCTCCCTTGGGTCGGGTTCGACTTCGCAAACAATACTCAATTGTTTGCTCCGCTCAGGATGACACGGGCGGGGTTGCGCATCATAAAAGCTGAAAGCAGAAGCCTTCATCAAGACTTCTGCTTTCGTTTTTTTCGCTAATTCCTCAGCCCCATCGGGCTGCCTTTTGTTTTACATAATACTGATCGCCTCGCCGAGGGTGAGCGAGAACACGTAAGCGCGGTCGGGCTCGCGGCCAAACAGCTCGCGGACGGCGCGCGCGTAGTGCGTCAACTGATCTTTGTGAGTGCTGATCATACGCTCGCGGTATAAGGCGTGGTCGCGACGCTCCTCGGGCGTGGGGCGGTCGGTCTTGTAGTCGCAGAGCGTGATGCTGCCGTCCTTGCCTATCAGGAGCAGGTCGATCGAGCCCTGCACGTGCATGTGCTTGCCTGCGACCAGTTGCTTGATTTCCGGATTCTTGGTAAACTCCTCAAGCGGCACAAAGCTGTTGAAGTGCACCTCGCGCATGATCTTGTCGGCTTGCATGACGATCTTGAAAAACTCGCTGTCAAAGAAGGTCTGCAATGCACGCGTATTGACGATCTTGGCTACGCGCGGTGTAATATATTTTTCTCTCACCAGTCGCTCCATCTCGTCGGCAATGCCGTGCTCTGCCACGCGTGCAAAGTCACAGTACTGCAAGAACAGATGCGCAGCCGTGCCGCGCTCGGCAGGGGTGGGCTTGGTATTCTCGGCCATCAGGGCAAAGAAATCCGGCTTTTCGGAATGCATTTGCTCAAGTCTGCGCTCCAGGGCTGCACGTGTTTGCAGCTCGTCGGCTTGTTCGGCCTCCCCTTCTGTAAAGCAGAAATCAGTGTCCAGCATGTCGGGGGTGAGTTTGGAGGCAGCCGCCTTGGAGGGAATGCGATATAGAAGGGAAGCATGTTCGTTTTGCGCGCGGGCAAGCGAGATCAGCGCGGCATATTTTTCGGTGCCCGGCTGCACCTTGCCTTGCTTGGCGGCTTGTACGGTCGCGCCTGTGTAGGTGACGGGCAAGACGCTGCCTTGCTCGTAAAGCACGACGTTGCTGCAGTCGGCTGCGCGCTTGCGATCCGACTGCATGGCGCTGATGATCCAGGAAAGATGATTGGGGGCTTGCAGGATCTCGGCACTGCCACCCATTGCGCACTCGCGGCGCACGGTCTCGTAAGGCTTTTTGACGGTTGCGCTCAGATACAGTCTCTCACGTGCACGGGTCAGCGCAACGTAAAGCGTGCGCATTTCCTCCTCGGTGCTGCGGTGCGCCTTGCCAAGCGTCATGGCGCGGCGCAAAAGCGTGTCCTTTTTGCCCTTACCGTCCGAGAGCTTGATGCCAAGTCCCATGTCTTTATCGTACACCAGCGTTTGCTGACTGTCTCGGCGGTTAAAGCGTTTGCCGCATTTGACCAAAAAGCAAACGGGAAATTCCAGGCCCTTGGAGTGATGCACGGTCATCAGTGCAACTCCGCCGCCGGCGGCAGAGGCCTCAGAGCCCGAGCCCTTGGCCAAGGCTGCACGGTGCTGCGCACGCACAAAGCCGTAAAGGCCGTTCCAATGCTTGCGCGTGAACTGTCTTGCGCTTTCGTAAAGAGAGAGAAAGGTCTCGCTCTCGCAAAGTGCGCTGAGATGATCGTCCTGTGCAAGCATGGAGAGCAGGGCATCTGCGCCAAGCTGCATGGCAAGCGCACGCTGTTGCTCCAGCCAGATGCAAAACGCCTTGCATTTGTGCACCGTGGGATCATCCGTATCTTGCTTGCTGCATTCATCGATGGCCTCGTATAGGGAGAGATTGCGCGCAGCCTGCTTACGGATCAGCGCCAGCTGCTCGTGCGTAAACAAAGGACACAGCGGCTCCTGTGGCTCTGTCAGCAAAAGTGAGAGCGGAATATCCTGTTGGGGATTGTCGATAACATCCAAAAGCGCGATCCAGAAGCGGTATTCGGGGCTCTTGTAAAGCTCACCGCCCGTTTGCTGCGAAATGGGCACGCCCGCCTCGGTCAGCGCGCGCGCAAAAACGTCCAAGGGAGCCTTGGTGCGGCTGAGAATGGCAATATCCGCCGGCAGAATAGGCGTGCCGTCCGCCTTGGTTTCTTGGCACAGCAAACGCACGATCTCGTTGACAGCGGCCACGGTCTCGGTGTCACAGCTCTCCACATCCTCGTCCGTGTCCTCATCGTCTGCGTCAGCCTCGGCAGGCTGTGTGATCATGAGCTGCACAAGCGGGCTTTGGTAGCCCTCGGGGGCGGGCTTTTTGTGAATCAGATCGTCGTCGGGGCGATAACCGATGGTGTCGGGGCAAGCCTCGAAAATATACGCGCAGACAAGGTTGGTAAAGTCAATGACTGAGCGGTCGCATCGGAAATTTTCGGACATGAACAGCACACAGCCCTCGCTTGTTGCGGGGGGATCTTCGATCTCCTCGGGTGTCAGCGTGGCAAAGCGACGGCGGTAGGCGGCAAAGATCGAGGGATCTGCTTCGCGGAAGCCATAGATGCTTTGCTTGATATCGCCCACCATAAAGCGGTGCTCACCGCCAATAATGGCAAAGATCTTGTCCTGTAAGGAGTTGACATCCTGATATTCGTCTATGTACACCCAATCGAATTTTTCTCTGTACGCCTTTGCAAGATCGGTCAGTGAGCCGTCCGGGTTTTGCAAAAGGCGCAGCATAAAGCGGGGCATGTCCGAAAATTCGCAAACGCCCAGACGTAGCTTTTCCTCGGAGTACCGCTTGTCGTATTCGGTCATGATCGCGTAAAGCGTACGGCAGATGGCAGCGGTTGCGGCAAATTGCGCGCGAATGTCCTCGGGGCTGACCGTGAAATTCTCGGCAAGCTTTTTGATTTGGTCATTCTGCTTTTTGCGAAATGCCTCGAATTCCTCGCAAAGCGGGGTTTTCTGATCCTTTTTGACGGTTGGCTTTTTGGTGGCGGGATGTGCGGCAAAGGCTTCGGCCGCACCTGCATAGCCATCGCTTGCAAGTCTTTTGGCGATCATGCCGCAGCGCGCGGCATCGGATTCGAACATCAAGGCAAAGGCACTGCCACAGCAGGGATCGTTTATGATCTCCTCCTTAGCCTTATCAAATTTCTGTTCCAGTGACAGAAGAGCATTGACAGTATAGCTTCGCAGCTGTGCCCCCCACAGAGAATTGAAAAAGTCACCGTCGGTCTCTTTGGCAATTCTGTCGGCACATTCTGCAATGCGGGCAACGCCCTGCTCGGAGGTGACCAGCCTTTGGTACAGATCGGTCAGCGTGGGGATGAGCGCGGAAAAATCACGGGAGGAGACCAGCGTTTCCACAAGCTGCAAAAATGCACTCTCGCGGGCAAGCCCCAGAATTCCGTGCTCGGGGTCACGGCTCTGTTCGTAGAAATCCTCAAGCACCTCTTCCATGACCGATGCCGCAATACTGTCCGCCTCGCCGTCGTCAGCCATGCGAAAGCCTGCCGGAAGGCCAAGCCGTTCAAAGTTGGCGCGCACCGGCTCACCGAAAAAGGCGTCGATGGTATGAATGTGTGCACCGGGCAAAAGCAGCAGCTGGCGATTGAGATGACGGTTGGCGGGATCGCGCGCAATGGCCTCGGTCAGAGCCTGCGCGATGCGTGAGCGCAGTTCGGCGGCTGCGGCGCGGGTAAAGGTGACGATCAGCATGCGCTCCAGGGTGCAATCCTCATTTTTCACGATCTGATCGATGATACGCTGTGTCAACGTGGCGGTCTTGCCCGAGCCTGCTGCGGCGGATACCAAAAGCGAGGTATTCATATATTGCATGGCGGCGCGTTGCGCCGGTGTCCAGTTTCGTGCCATAAATACACTCCTTTCGGTCAGAATTCGGATACGACTGCTCTGTCGCAGCTATCCTTGATGCGGCAGAAGCGACAAGCGTCGGAATCGGGTCTTTTTTCTATGATGCCGTCGTACATTTGCGTTGCAATGTCGCGCACGGTGCTTTGAATGTTGCGGTTGATCTCTGCAAGCTCATCTGCTGAGCAGTAGAGCGTTCCTGCTTTTTTCTTTTCGGGATCAGCGTTGGGGTCAATGGCTGCGGGCACGCCGTCCTCGGATAAGATCATACCGCTTTGGAAGGGCTTGGGCTGTCCGTTTTCCTCAGCCGCCGAGAAATAGAGTGCGGCTGCGGGCACGACTGCACCGTCCTTATCGTAAAGCCCCGCGTTTTCGGGGGAACAAATGGTAAAGAGATACAGGGGCAGCTGAATATCCTTGCCGCTGTAAGCGTCCTCCAGCTTGAATTTGCTGCTGCCTGTTTTGTAGTCCACGATCCTCAGATAGGTCTTACCCTCGTGTCGCCAAAGATCCACACGGTCTACCGTACCGCCGATACAAACGGCGGGAAGCGGAGAATTCCCCACGGGCAACACCATGGGAGAGGGAAGCGTGGGATCATGCTCCGAGATGCGCTGCTCAAAGGCAGCGGGGATAAACAGGCCTTGGGAAAGATCGGACATCAGCACCTCAAGCAGCGAAAGCGCAAGCCTGCGCAGCTTGGAAAAGCGGTGCATGAGCGAGGGCGGAACGGCTTCAAGGCTACTGTGACAGACCGCGCTGATATACAGGGAAATGATGCTGTCGGCAAGACGCTCGGCAGCCTCCTTTTCAAGGGCTCGTACGTGCCCCTCTTCGTCCATACAGGCCTTGATAAAATGCTCAAGTACGTAGTGGATAAACGAGCCCGCGTCGGCATAGCTGACCGTTGCGGGAGCACGCTTGCGCAATTCAAGGATGTTTTCGGAGAAAAAGCGGTACGGGCAGCTTGCGAACACCTGGATCTTGGACTTGCTCAGATACAGCTTGTCTCCCAGCAGGGTCCTTGCTGCCGCGGGAGTCAGACATGGCAGTGTGGCCAAGTCGGCATCGGCCTTTTGCGGGATCGCATGGGGCAGATGCACGGAAGTTTCCTTGCAATCGGGGAACAGATGCAGCACGCGCTGCCAGGCAACGCCGGGGGTAATATCCTTGCCCGAGGCATTTTTTTCGGAACGGGAAAGAATGAGACGCTCGCCGGGCTTGGTCATAGCGCGATATACGTAAAACAGCTCGGCTGAGGAGCGGAGCTCCTTGGTTTTGTGCATGCCAAAGCCAAGATCCCCCAGTATGATCTTGTCCTGCTCGGAAAGCAGACCCGAATCACTGACCGATGCGGGAAATTCTCCTTCATTCAGCCCAAGAAGCAAAGAGACTCTGACGTGGTCTATGCGCATGGTGGCGGCAGAGCCGATCATGACGCAATCCTGCATAGAGGGGACTGAGCCGATATCGCTTTTGGCCAGCATGACGCCCAGTGCCTGTGCAAATTCAGCAGGAGTCAGCACCTCATCGGGCATAAGCGCGGCAAGCTCGGCAAGCACCTGCGTGATATGATCGTACAGGCGAACGGTATCTCCCGCCTCTCGGATCCGGTCAAGAGAGAGCTGGGTGGCGGCCAGATCGGCAAGGCGATCGGAAAGCCGGAGTGTGTTCAGATATTCCCAAAGAGCAGCGCACATGTCGGGCACGTGCTCGGCTGCACGCAAACGCATCTCCAAGGTTTGCAGCGGCAGCATGACCGCATCCTTGGTGCGATTGGCTGCTGCCAGGATATCTGTGGCGCGGGGAGACATGACCTCGCTGTATCCGTCAGGATTCATGGTCCATACCTCGGCAAAGAAGCGATTGCCCGAAATATTCCAGGTCTCGCAATATTCTTCAAAGCGGTCTGCGTCTGCGCTTTCCACACCGCAAAGACCCGTGTGCAAAAGGGTCATGACATCAGCGCGGCGGTAGCCCGTGCTGACGCAGCGCAAGGCACTCTGGATCAGCCTTGCTGCGGGATAGGCACTGATGTCCGAGCGGCGCGAGAGAAAATAGGGCACGTGGTATTGCTCCATGGCGCGGTCTAAAATGCCTCTCCATGCCTCTACGTCACGCACGACCACCGCAATTTCACCGGGGGCATAGCCGCGCGACATCAGCTCCACGATGTGTAAAGCGGCCGCATCTGCCTCGGCATAGGGCGTGGCGCATACGTGGAGCGAGATGGGCATTTCCTTACCCGATTGAGGCTCGGGATCGGCCGAAAAGCTCCAAAGCTTTTGTTCCAGGGCGATCAGCGCGGGATCGGAGGTACGGATGCTGTGTGTCAGCGTCAGTGTGTCGTGAGCAAGCCCCAGCTCGTCACATATACGCAAAAGACGCCCCAGCGTATTGCCTTGCTCCTCCATGTGCGGGGGAATGACGGCAGGATCGGAAAGGCAAAGCGTGAGTGTGACGTCGTCCGCGCAAGCAAGCATTTGTCGCAGCACGCGGTATTCGGGATAGGTAAAGCTGGTAAAGGAATCGATATAGACGCGCGTATCCGAGAAAAACTCACCGTGACGCTCCAGAACCGAGGCGAGGTGAGTCAGCTGATCGGCGGGGTCACCGCCAAAGCCGTCGTCCAAAGCATTTTCAAAGCATGCCCAAACTAAGGAAATGTCACGCATTTTCTTATAAAGCGGGGAATCAGCGCCCATTTTTGCACAGGCGCGCTCGGCATCCGCAGGGGTCATGCCTGCGGCACGGAGCTCCTCGGCAACTCCCAGCATGAGTGCGGGAAGGGCGGGATCGGAGGTGTTGCGGTATTGCTCGAGCATGCCCGAAAGCTCACGCAGCGTTTTCCACATGTAAAGCGAGCGCGCAGCAGAAGTGACAGGCTCGGTCGCAATGCCGCCGTATATGCCGAAAACCTTTTGGGCAAGACGGGAAAAGCTCAGGATTTCAAAGTGCAGCCCCGCATTCTTCGGAAGGGAGGAAAGCAAACGGTGCTCTGCGGTATAGACCTCTTGCTCGGGCACGATCAGAATTGCTTTTTTGCCCGCCTTGACGTCCTCGCGGATACATTTCTCAATGTATGCGGATTTGCCGCAGCCCGAATGACCGAACACAAAGGTAATCATTGCATTTCCTCCTTGATCTTCAGATTTCTTTGGATGGTGTTGCGTCCGCGCCACGCATAGGCGCGGCGGGCAAAGTCCTCGTCCGACATGGAGTCAATCGTAGCTGTGTCGGGAGCGGGGAGCAGATCCTCCAAGAAATACGGGATCTGCGTATACAGCGTACCCGCGCGGCGCGCGGCGACGGTATAGGGGCAGGCGTCCTGACAGATATCGCAGCCCCACACAAAGGGATGATTGCGCAGGCGGTCTGCTTGCTCTGCACTCAGCTCGCCCTTTTTCTGCGTCAGATCCGAAAGGCACTCTTTTTTGCAAAGTTGTACGGGGCAGGCGCGGCGGCAAGCACCGCAGTCGGGGCAATGCCCGACGGGCAGGGCCTCGTTGTCGGTAGGCAGGGTGGTAATGATTTCGCCCAGGAATACGTAAGAGCTGTGTTGCTCGGTCAGCAAAAGGCCGTTTGTGCCCATGACGCCAAGCCCCGCTTTACAGGCGGCGTCCACCTCGGCAATGGGGGAGTGATCGGAAAAGCCTGCAAAGATGTGACCCGGAAAATCCGCGCGCAGCGCGGGCAGGACACAGGCAAACAGCGCGTCAAAATACGCGTGGTAATCCTTGGCTACGGCGTACATCGAAACCGTACGCTTTTCGCAAGGCACGGCATAAGGCACGGCCAGCATGATGACAGAGCCGTTGCTGACTCTGTCAGCTGAAATGCCGGCGCGCTCAAGCAAATAAGGGCGCAGGACGCGAGAGTCCGCAAGAGATATGGGAGCACCGACCAAAATTCCGTCGGGCAGATATTTTGCAAAATCCATGTGTACGCGTCCTTTCTGCAAGTCTTTTCTTCATTATACCAAAATTCGCGCAAAAAAACAAGCGGCATACGCCGCTTTTGCTGATTATTTCTGTTTTTTTGTGCGTCTATGGTGTTCACACGGTTACAATTCGTAGGGGAGGAATATTTGCAAGCAAATTCATCCTCCCGCACGAAAAGGGTTTATGATCGGGACATCCGAACACGTTCCTTTCTCATTACGTGCGGGAGGATGATATCCTCCCCTACGACCATATCGTCATCATATCTTTTTTACGAAAATTACATCCGATTCAGAAACAATCACTTCACTTGCAAAATAGCCTTGCTTTCGATAAAACTCTTCTGTTTCCGGTATGGTACCGAAGTTATTTGCTTTACAATGCCATTTCGTTGTTTTCCTAAATTCAACGACTTTTTATGATATCTTCATAGAACGGTCACAAAGGTTATATATAATAAAATCAGAAAAGTTTGTCGCATTACGTATCA
Source organism: Eubacteriales bacterium (assembly GCA_045594705.1). Taxonomy (GTDB): domain Bacteria; phylum Bacillota; class Clostridia; order Oscillospirales; family CAG-272; genus SVQP01. The sequence goes on along the minus strand of JAZNZB010000080.1, from coordinate 2,322 downwards.
TACGGAGGTAATATGTATCACATTTTAGTTGTAGACGACGAATCCAGAATCCGTGCCATCATCCGCAAGTATGCAGAATTTGAGGGACACACGGTCACCGAGGCGACCGACGGCATGGATGCGGTATATAAGTGCCGCGAGAATACCTACGACATGATCATCATGGATATTATGATGCCCGAGCTGGACGGATTTTCCGCCTGCCGCGAGATCCGCAAGATCACACAAACGCCTATCATCATGCTCTCGGCCAGAGGCGAGGAATACGACAAGATCAACGGCTTTGAGCTGGGCATTGACGACTACGTAGTCAAGCCCTTTTCTCCCAAGGAGCTGATGCTGCGCGTGGAGGCGGTGCTCAAGCGCGTGGGCAGAAGTGCGGAGCAGGTGCAACGACCGCAAAATCAGATCGTGGAGCTGGACGGCGGAGGATTGCGCGCCGACCTGACCGCGCGCATTGTTTACATAGACGGCGTGCGCGTGGAAATGTCCCCCAAGGAGTACGATCTGTTCTTCTATATGCTGGAAAACCGCAATATCGCGCTCTCGCGTGAAAAGCTGATCAGTGAGGTGTGGGGCTACGATTTCTACGGCGACGCAAGAACCTTGGATACGCACATCAAGCTGCTGCGCAAGAGCCTTGGCAAATACAGCTCGTACATCGTAACGCTGCGCGGTATGGGTTATCGTTTTGAGGAAGTCAAATGAGTCAGAATGAGAAAAAGGAATGCACATATCCCGGCGTCGGCGTAACCAGTCAACTGCTGTTTTATTTTCTGATCTTTCTGATCATGATGCTTTTGGTGGTATGGGTCTTTCAGGTCATGCTGCTCAACGTATTTTACCGTAACACCAAAATGAACGAAATGGAGCGCATTTCCGAAACCATTCAAGAGTCGATCTTGCTCGGCAATCTCCAACCAAGCCCGCATGTGGTCTCGCGTGCAGAGGAATATCTGATCTGCATTCGGGTCTTCCGAGTGTTGCCCGATGGACGGATGGAGCAGCTCTGGGATGCGGATGTCAACGACGTTTGCTTTTTGCACAGTATGTCGGATCATAAGGTTCTGTCACTTTATGATAAGACCTTGAAGCATGAGGGGCATCTGCAAACCGTTTTTTCACGCACGGACAGATATCCCGAGTTTGAAATGGAGGTGGGCGATACGCCTCATGACGTGGGAAACCGTATCTTTACCGAGCGACTGAGTATGATCAGCGTGGACGTATGCTACGCGGGAGAAGAGCAGACCCCTTACGTCATTATGCTCAATTCCGCACTGACTCCCTTGAGTGCCACAGCCGCCACGTTGCGCGTACAGTTTGTATGGATCGCCATGATCCTTGTCGGGCTTGCGCTGTTGATGGCAATCGTATTTGCACGAAGCATCATCTCGCCCATTGTGCGCATGAATCAGACCGCCAAGCAGCTGGCCAAGGGCAATTACGACGTGCATTTCGAGGGAGAAGGGTATCGCGAAACGCGTGAGCTTGCAGAGACGTTGAACTACGCATCCAAGGAGCTCTCGCAAAATGACCGCCTGCAAAAGGAATTGATCGCAAACGTGTCGCACGACCTGCGCACACCTTTGACCATGATCAAGGGATACGGCGAGATCATGCGTGACATTCCGGGAGAGAATACCCCCGAGAATATGCAGACGATTATCGATGAAACCGAGCGACTTTCCGAGCTGGTAAACGCGCTTCTGGACATTTCGCGACTGCAGGCGGATGCCGCAGAGCTGAATTGTGAGCCGTTTGATCTGACCGAGCAGCTGCAGAGCAGCGTGGAGCGTTACGACAAGCTGCGCGGACTGGACGGTTATACCGTACTGTTTGAATATGACCGCCACGTGCACATTCATGCGGACAGATCCATGATTTTGCGCGTGCTGTACAATCTGATCAATAACGGCATCAACTATGCGGGCGAGGACAAAACCGTCATTGTGCATCAGGAGTGCCGCGACGACGTGGTTCGCGTATCGGTCATTGACCACGGCGTGGGTATTGCACCCGATCAGATCCCGCTGATCTGGGACAGATACTATAAGGTGGACCGCGTGCACAAGCGTGCGGTGGTCGGAACGGGACTCGGCCTTTCCATCGTCAAGACCGTGCTGGAGCGTCACGGCGCGAAGTACGGGGTAGAGAGTGAGTTGGGCAAGGGCTCGACCTTCTGGTTTGAGATGCCGATAGAAAAAGAATAAAATCAAAAACAAAGCAAAAAAGAACGGATGCATGGGGAGATACTCCAAGCGGAGTATCTCCCCAGTTCTATTCGCCTTGGGCGAGTGATATTGCCTTTGGCAGTGTTAT
>JAZNZB010000079.1:0-11324 GCA_045594705.1 Eubacteriales bacterium | reverse complement strand
GGATTTTGGTGTAGTTCCAATCATCTCCATCATGTATGTACCAATGCATCTGCACACACATGTTGGATATGATTGCTCCTGGCCTTTTCTTTGATTATTGCGGTGCAAATTTTAATCCCAAACACTCTTGACAAACGGCTGAAGAAGAGTTACAATACGACAAAAAATGCCACCAAGCATAAGCTTGATGGCTAATCCCTCGTATAAAACCGATATAGTGGCAGTTGGAGTCAAACCAACACTTCCGGGTTATAAGCCCGACGACCTCGGTCTCTTAGCTATATCGGCACTTATAGTATATCACATTTTTGTGAACAATTCAAGCCTTTTTAACACGTCAATTTGGGAGCGGTTTTTTACGACCACATATGCGACCATAGACACGATCGGAGCACCCGGAGACAAGATGCCAGGAGAGCGCGAAAGGTCTTTTTTGCCGTAGCGGAAAGGTCTGAAAAAAGATAAAATTACCAGAAAAATGTTCAAGTCGCCCTTGGGGTGGTAGAGGCCGCAAGTTCAAGTCTTGTCACTCAGACCAAAATCGGAGGTTCAACCGAACCTCCGATTTTTCTTTTATCATAAGGATATTAGGGCACGTACAAGTGCCCTTTTTGTTTTGCTGAGATGAAAACCACAATGCGCTTTTGAGCAGAAATTCTAATACTTTTCTCGACGATTTTTCTCGGGTAGATTTTTCACCTCAAATAGTCTCGGCAGATCGGGCATATTTCACCTACCTGGTTGTCCACATTGCTCTTTCAAATTAATACTCCGTTACAATGATCCACTTCATGCTGAATGATCTGTGCCGTCCAGCCGGTGTATGTTTTCACGCGCGTTTGCATACTGCGGTGTAAAATCTGATTCTTTATCCTACTGTATTTTCTGGTATTAGATATGTAATCGGATTTTGTGCGGACTGGTTGACCTTCAACTTAGCAATAGATTTATGCAGGTAAAACTGTCCTTCATCATCAAGATTCCGGTAATCATTGCAAACGAAATAGACGCGATTTTTTATTCTTTCATAGTCTTCGGGAGTCAAAATTCCCCTTTGAGGGATATCAATCATTTCGTAACCGTAGTGCCATACATCCGGTTTGTAAACGCCTACAATAAGTCCGTTATAAACCCCGAAAACATATTTCACTTTTCTTGCTTCGATTGATTTCAAGGATGCTGCCCAAAAGCCTCTTACCGCATCGTATAGTTCTTCCTCACTCATACCTCTGCGATAAAGCTTATTTATCTTGATGACAAGGATGCTGTGTTTAATGTCTTCTTTTTCAAGAGGAACAGCACCGTATTGCAATTCAAATTCTTCTGTTGTCAAGCTATCGTGTACGTGATGCCCCGACACTTCATTGGTAAGCTGAATATCGGGCATACGATTTAATAGATTAATCAAGGTAGCTTCGGCAACAAACGCCTCATTTTCACTCAATCCCCAATTCACGATGAGTCTTTTTACCGAATACCCGTTATTTTCAATCTCACGAATCTGCTGTATCTTTTTCTTTTCAGACTCGCGTGATTTTCCGCTTTCAAACTCATGAGAAAAAACTCGGTTTCCTGTACCTTTCCCGATATAAAACACCTTTTCATTTCTTGGATCAATGAGAGCATAAACATAAAATCCGTTCAATGATTCGATTGCTTTTTCCGAAAATGATGTAATCGTCGGAGAGTTTTGAGATTCAAGCAAGTGGATGATTTGTTCAACGATGGGTTTCACCTGTCCCATACGTTGCCGTCTGGCAAAACTCCCATTGCAAAAATAATCTTCCCGAAGCAACATCGTAAGCAACGCACAGCACAAATCATAATCTGCCCGAGACAACCGAAGCAGCTCTTTGTCGCAATCAATCGGGGCGGTTGTCATATAGTCAGGATAATTTGTCTTCAGAGCATCGCATTTTTCTAAGGTCTCATAGAAAGTTTTTGCATCTGTAACCTTTTCAGTATTTATTTTTTGAAATAATGCCATTTTTTCATTTGGTTTCATATGTTACCTCTTTCTATGAGTTTATTCGCTGATGATATCACCTTTCCAATCAAGAATCCCGCCGAACTCCACGATATTCGTATAGCCCAGCTTGACCAGCTTCTCAGAAGCCTCTTTACTTCGGCGACCGCTGCGGCAGTACACCATAATGAGCTGATCCTTGTTGGGCAGCTCGGGAATCTCGTCAGTGCCGATGGTTTCGTTTGGCACGTTGATGGCATTCGGGATATGCCCTGTGGCAAACTCATCGTGACGATCACGTTGTCGCCTTTTTCAAAATCCGCAGGCTCGGCACAAAGGTCGATAGCGGATTGCGCCATGGCAATTTTCAATATTTGTTGGTTGATCTTGTTTTCTCCATATATCCTGTCAATCTTTGTGTTCGAGCCATTTTTCATCGTATCCGGGCTATATTTCTTGCAAAATTCGATATTGTCCCAGCAACCGTCAGCAACCGACCTCTAAATGCTTTGTTTTATCCAACCGTTGTTTTATGAAAGTTTTTCACAACCGTAATAAGTCGTCCTGTTGTCTGCTATATTGTAGTAGGAATAAAATCTCAGCTATTCATGGAGGGTGTGATGAAAAGATCGGTTGGACTTTGGCAATTTGTGGGCTTTGCAGCGGTTTCGCTTGGTGGGACTGTGCTGCACTTCTTGTATGAATGGCTGGGCGGTGCTGCATGGGTCGCGCCCTTCTCGGGCGTGAATGAATCGACCTGGGAGCACATGAAGCTGCTTTTCTGGCCGATGCTGCTCTTTGCCTTGCTACAAAGTGCTTTTTTTCGCGACAGAGCCGATTTTTGGTGCGTCAAGCTACGAGGCAGCCTGCTTGGGCTTACGCTGATCCCTGTGCTTTTTTACACCTATAACGGCGCGATCGGAACTTCGCCCGACTGGCTCAACATTGCCATTTTCTTTGTGTCTGCTGCGATCGTGTTCTTTTATGAATATCGCTTGTTCAAGTCCGAAAGGCTGTCATGTCAACGTCCTGTATTGGCGATTGCCGCGCTCTGCCTCATTGCCCTTTTGTTCGTCGTTTTCACCTTTGCCACTCCCGAGCTCGGGATATTTAAAGACCCGATAAGCGGCACGTATGGGGTGGTACGGGCAAAGAGTGGAGCAGGATGTTTCTAAAATCATAGTTATTTCCTAAAAAACATCTTTGACAAATGGCTGTTACAGCTCGATATTGATCTCATATTCATCATCAATGAGTACGTAGTTCGCATGATTCTTGCGTACCCGGGCTAACGTTTCCTGATTGTCCGTCAGCACACTCTCCATGGTGCAGCCAGTGTCATCCTGACGATTTTCCACGACGTTTGCATATTTCTTGATGTCGGCAAAGCGAGTTCTGATATATTTCTCGCTCATGACAAGGCAGTAGTATCTGATATTTTCAAGATATTCGGGAGAAAAGTCCTTCTGCCAATCAAACGGAATATAGCAGCCCTCGACGATCAGATTTTGCTTGTTTTCAATAGCCGTTTTTATCATTTCACGGACGATCGGCCACAGATATGCGGTCAGATCACGGTCGTCACTTACGGCGGTAAGCTCTGTGTTTCCGCTGCGGATCAAGCCCATTTTCAGATGGTCAATTGACAGATACGGATATTTGTATGTTTCGAGCAGCTTTTGAGCAAGAGCCGTCTTGCCCGTGTGCGATGCTCCGGTAATTAAAACAATCATCTTCTCATTTCCTTGCAAATTGGAATTTGTTAACCAAGCGTCTTTGAAAAAATTTGCATCAACACTTCTGTCGGAACAGCCTGATTTACATAGATCTGCACCATTCCCTTTGGTGTGATCTTATAGCCTGTTAATGCTTCCCTGTACTCGATTGCTGCCCGGGCTTCCACGTTGATATGATCCTTGAACGGAATCAATCTCACAAAGGATTCTCCTGCATAATAGCTTGGAAGTCTGGCCCAAAGTGTTTCAACCAAATCGGCATCGGTGCTGTCATATATCAGCCGGCGCAACGTTTTGAACGTTTCCACAACTGCCACAGGATATTGTTCGATATGGGCTTGCACTTGCTCGTTCATATTTCTTACCTCGTCAATTTCTATTGGTTCATCCCATCCACCGTCTCGCACGGCTTTGCCGTCATTTCTACCCACGCGGGACGGAAGCCACTTTTGATGGCGTTGCGAACGGATTTGATATTGCACCAAGCGGCGCAGTAAAAAGGAACCTTGCCGCGATTCAGAATCTCCATGGCAAGACGGCTTGTCAGCACCGAGGCAATTCCCTGCCTGCGATACGCGGGAAGCACGTCAATTCCGATCTGCCACATGGTGTCGCAGTCGGCAGAACAGCCTGCAAGACCGACGAGCTTCCCGTTATCGTATGCGCCAACACCAAGCACGTCAAGGTGACGTCTGTCCTTGCAGAGCGCATTTGACCATTCGGGCAAGTATAAGTCGGCAAAGTCGGACTGTGTCAACAATCTCAATTCGTAGGGGTCGGCGCCTTCGACGACCCGTTCGCGCAGAGCGCCCACATCGGGCAGAAAATACTCCGCCATAAAGCAGATCTTCTGTCCTTTTGCCATCAGAGCCTCGTTGAGCACGTGCAAATGCGGCGTTTCAAACAGATGCTCCACGGGATATTTGTTTACGTAATTCTCGGTGATCTGGCGAAATTCGGGCGACACCGATGCCACCATGTTGTTTCCGTATGACACGAGCTGACAGGAAAACGGGAGCTTGAGATACCGCCTTGCGCCGTCACTTTCGTGCGACGTGACGACGATGTTCTCACTCTTTTCAAAGTCCGTAGGCTCGGCGCAAAGGTCGATGGCAGATTGCGCCATGGCGATCTTCAAAATTTCTTGGTTGGTCATAGCTTACTTCTCCGACGGAATATTACTCCTCAAGCTGCTCCAGCGGGTACTTGACTTGCTTTTTGGGTGTGCCGAACTCGGGGGCACCGTTCTCGTCAAAGGTCACGGGAGAGATCCAGATCGAGCGGCCGCTCCAGCCTGTGCCCGAGACAAGGTTTGCGTGATAAATCATCCACACGCTGCCGTCCGATGCCTGACAGAACGAGTTATGACCCGGGCCATAGCAAACGCCCGGACGCTTTCTGAATACCGGCTTGCGCTCCTTTTCCCAGTGCTCGGGGTTCATGGGGTCGTCACCCGTCAAGGTCAGCATGCCAAGGCAGTAGTCATCCGTCCAGCTGCCCGATGCGGAATACACAAGGAAGGTCTTACCGTCGTGCTGCAGCACGGCCGGCCCCTCGTTGATATAGGGCTCGCCTACCTTTTCCCAGCTGTACTCGGGAACGGACAGGCAAACGCGCTCGGAATCAATGGTGCAAGGATCGCTCATGTGTGCAATATAGATATTCTGCGCCACGTTGACGTCGCCCTCCCAGCCCGACCAGATAAAGTAGAGCTCTCCGTTTTGCTGCATGACCGTGCCGTCGATCGCCCATTTGTTGCTCGGGTCGGTGATCTGTCCCACCATTTCAAAGCGTTGCGTAGGGTCCTGCGACGTACCCTTGAGCACGTACATGCGGTGATTGTGGTTATTGCCATCGTCGGCTGCTACGTAAATATACCACTCGCCATTGATATAATGCAGCTCGGGAGCCCAGTATTCGTGCGAATACATGGTGCCCTCGGGGGCAATATAGATGCGTCGTCCGCTTTGCGAAAGCTCCGAGATAGAGGGCACTTTTGCAACGCTGACGCCGTTTCCTGCCGAGTAGCAATAGTAATACACACCCTCATGCTCCACGACCCAAGGGTCACCGCCGCCGTCGTGAATGGGGTTTTGAACGGTGATGTGCATGGTAGTATCCTCCTCTGTTGCAATTTCGGTTTCGGGTTCTGTTGCAGCCTGGGTTGTCAGGGACTCTGTGTCGGGCTGCGCGGGCGTATCCCCTTCCTTGCAAGCTGCAAACGAAAGGATCATGGCTGCAAGCAAAAGCAGCACAAGTATGCGATAATAAGTGTTCATGTCGTCTCCTTGGATGATTTCTGTCTTATTTTTTGAATTCGTACAATCGGTACAGCTTTTTGGAAAGCTTGCCCGCGTAAACCGATGCGAAGATGCGCTTTTCCATGCCACGCAGTTGGTCAATATATGCCATCGGAGTCATTTCATGCTCCGTAACAAAGCGCAAATCCTTATTTTGCAAAACGCCCGGATCATCGATTCCGTACACAGTGGTCACGCCCACGTCGTTGATGGGGTTTTTGTATTTGGACATTTTGGCGGCAAAGGTGGTATAGCAATCCATCAGCAGCGCGACCTTGTCAAAGCGGTTGCCGATTGTACCAAGGACGGCACACAGCTCGTCCTCGGTCAAATACATGCTCACGCCCTCCATGACCACGATTGCAACTTTGCTTTGCGGGATCTGCAAAAGCCACGCCTCGGGATCTCTTGCGTCGCCCGCCAGCATGCGATAGCGTGCATGTTCGGTATAGTAGCGTTTTCTTTCCTCAATGACCTCGGGAAAATCCACGTCGTACCAGATATGGTGGCTCTCCCCTACGCGCAACACGCGGCTGTCCATACCGCAGCCGATATGAATGATCACCGCGTCATCGGCATTCTCCATTTGCTGCTTGACCCAAGCGTCAAAGACAGCCGAACGAATGCCCATATAGTACGCAAGATATTTGGATTTTGACTTCCCTTTGAGCGCAAATTGCTCCGCCGCCCAGATTTCTTCCGCCTTGGGATCGTGCAAAAACAAGCTCCGCTTGCTCACGTAGGCCTTGCCGTATAAAGGGATATATAGCGTTTTGTTGACGTTATTCATGGTTTGCTTCACAATTGATTCCCCCGTTCAAAAAGTCGTCCACCTGTTCTCTGCTCTTGAATATGATCACACGTTTATCGCGGTATTTCTCAAGCAACGCAAGCACGCGGGGCTTTTGCTGTTCTTCATAGCTCTTGATAAATTCCAAGAATTCCGCGTCCTCTTCGGTTTCGATCCAGGGCATATCCTCGCGCGGCTTTGTGCGTCGCGCACGAATGCCGTCTAAGCAAACGTCAAGCGGATAATCCAGAAAGATCACGGTATCGCACGCTTGCATGCGCAACTCCATACTCGCACCGTAATTGCCGTCAATGATCCATGCGTCGGTATCAAGCACGGCAGCAAGGCGACTGAGAAATACTCTTTTTTCCACCGTGGATTTGTCCGCATTCCAGTACATCATGTCAAGGTAATGCAGCGGAATGCCCGTTTTTTGATGCAATGCCCTTGAAAAGGTGCTTTTTCCGCTCCCCGGGCAGCCGATGACAATGACTTTTTTCATTTGTCCCCCCTCAATGCCGTTTATCCGATATTCGATCGAATAAGCCTTATATTTTGGAACACATCTTCTCTGCCATGCCGATCCGGTCGTAAATCACTGCGTGACAGCTCAATCATTTTTTAATCGGCAGCAGCATTCTCGTCTGCTTTTTATATGCGTCATATCCCTGCTTGCGCGACTGCCGCTTTTCCGCCATGGGGATGCTGACCGCCAAAAACAGCGCGGTATTAGCAAGTGCGCCTGCGGCAAGATACCACGCATACGGTGCGGCACAAACGACCGAAAGGCCTACGCCCCACCACACAAGGATCTCGCCAAGGTAATTGGGATGGCGTGAATACTTCCAAAGACCTGTACGGACAAAGGGCGTTGTGCGGTTTTTGCGGTATTTGTGCATCTGGATATCCGCAATTCCCTGCATGGTCGCAGCAAACAACGACACGCAAAGAAACAGAATGCTTGCAATATTGGCATCAAGTCCTTCGCGAATGGCATACACGCCCGGCAAAACGCAGCCGTACACCACAAGCGTGGGGACTAAGTGGATGCCCACGAGATTGACCACGGGATAGAACACGCCCGTTTTTTCTTTGAGCATGGTATATCTCCAGTCCTGGTGCGTCAGATTTCCAAAGGTATACGCCCAGTTGGCGGTCAGACGGACGCCCCAGAAGAAAACGACTGCAAGCAAAAGCACCCCCAAAAGCGTCAGCTGCTTGTCAATGGCAAACGCTGCCAATATCACAGGCGGCTGCACGCTCCAATAAGGGTCATAGACCGAGGCGTTGCCAAAGATCAGGCTGAACGCAAAGGTTGCAACGGTGGCGGCCACGTCTGCAATCAGCAAGGCAAGCCACCAATCCAGACTCAACGCGCGATAGGTCACAACGCCCACCACAGCGGCGATCACATATACCAGCGTCACGGCAACAAAGCTTGCCGCACGGTTTTGTTTGAGTGAGTTCATATCTTATCCTCTCAATGTTGCCATCTAAACTCATTATATCATGTTTTTCTCCGTACTTCAAGGGCTTTTTCGTTGACTTATCAGAAAAAGCAGTGACCGAGGAGCATGCTCCTCGGTCTGTCTTTTATCTCTTTTTAAAAATGATAAGCTCGGGATTCTCACCGTTCTCCTCATAGGAGCAGATCAGCAAAAAATCCATATTGCCCGCGATTCCGTAGCATATTCCCGCTTCGCCCTCCAGTTGACTTCCGAGATACGCAGCGTGATCATTCAGGAATTTGACCCTCTCACCGTTTGGTAAACGGTATTCCAAATTGACAAACTCACCGGGCAGTACGTTCAAGTTTTTCACAGGAGGTAAGTTCTCCATGCGCAAAAGCGCATTGAATTCGCCGACAAGCTGCTGCTTGAATTCCTCAAACTTCTCTTTTCCGCCGATCTCCATATAGCGTTTCCAAACGTCAAGCGTATATTCGCCGTCAGCATAGCACCACCTGCAATAGTCCTCGTTCAGAATCCCATTCTTTTCATGGCTGATGCTTTCATGATCAAGCCGCATACCGCAGCATTCGCAATACAACTCTCTCGGTGCGCCAAGCAAGGTATTGATCGATACGTCCAATTCCTTGGAAAGCAGCTTGAGTGTCTCGGTATTGGGAACTGTTTCGCCATTTTCCCAACGGGATACCGCCTGTCTTGTTACAAACACTTTTTCCGCAAGCTCCTCTTGAGAAAGCCCTTTCTTTGCTCTGAGCTCCCGAATGATTTCCTTTGTTTCCATTCTATCACCGCCTTTGGGTCGATTATATCACAACACGGCTGATTTTGCAAGCAACTCCCTGTTGCACAAAAGGGTCGGGCTAAAGCCCGACCCTGATATGTATTACTTTTGCGGCAGGAATTTCGACCAAGCAGTCGTACCCGCACCGATCCTTGTCAGCGTCTCAGCGATCTCAATGATCGAGCCCGCGCCAAGATTGCGGATCGAGGTGATTTCCTTCTCCTTAAGAGGAAGAATATCAGCCACCGTGTCATAGCCTTTCTTCTTAAGCGAATTCAGGCTTCTGCCGGAGATCCCAAGCTCTTCAAGCGGGGTTTTGGCATCAAATTCCCGAACGGACTCTTGATTCTGCGCCATGCGCGCCTCGCAGCCCGCTTTGCCATATCGGATATAATCCAGGCAAGGAGGGGTCAAGAGTAACGAAAGTGCATTCTGCTCAAGCACACGGATGCGCTCACCTGTGTATCCAAGCTCTGCTCCGATCGTACGCAACGTTTTTCTTTCCTCGAAGCGCAGCCGCAAGATCTCTTGATCCTGCACGGGCAACAAGGACAGGCTATATGCAAGCCCCTGTCGCACATCATCGGTGACGTTCTCGGTCGGTATCCCCTTGGAGTACAAAGAAAGATCGGCCATGGATAGCAGCAGATTGCGCGGGTATTCCTCGGCAATGATCTTTCGTTTGCTGACTACATTCGTCGGCTCCTCTTGATCGTTCATCAACGCAAGCGCATGCTCGTCACTGAATTTCAGCATCTCCAGGTACTGCTCTTGTTCGGTTCCACGGTATTGCATTTTTAATTTTTTATACACCGACTCCGCAAGCTCCTTGTTTGCGGTCGCTGCATACAGTACGAATCCTGTGGGATTCGTATTGGCAATCACATAAACCTTTGACATATCCTTCCCTTTTTCCTATCTGTTTTTTATCTATGGAGATAAAACGGAGATGTCTTATTGCTGCTTTGCCAGCTCTGCCTGGATCTGCTCGATGATCACGGCGGCGTCCTTGGTATCAAGCAGGCCGTCGTGGTTGGCGTCAGCCAGCACGAACTTTTCGCCCGTGACGCCGTCCGCCGAGGTGTCCATGCCGTTGTACTTGTTGTTGTACATGTTCCAGATCAGCTGTGCGTCACTTGCGTCAAGGTCGCCCGACTTGTTGACGTCCCAATCGTTGGTCTCGATGGTCGGGGTTGCAGCCACGCTGACCAGCCCGAACTGATCGGCGTCAAGACTGGGCTTCTCTGCACTGATCACCACGCATACAAAGTTGTTGTGGTCCTCGGACCAGAACATGTTCTGGCCTGCGTAGGTGTACACTGCCGTCTCTGTGTTCTTTACGTGGTTGGGCAGCTGGATCAGCCACATATTCTGACCGTTCATGGTCAGATAGTTCTTTTCCTGGTCGCCGACCTTGACCACGTTGGTTGCATCGTCTACGTTCAGTTCCTTTTCAATCTCAACGTGCGTGTGGCCGTCAATGTTCTCGATCAGCACCTTACCGTCTGCATCAAGCTCTACCTCAACGCCGTCTACCTTGACCACGAAATTGTAACCCGTGTTCAGGCCCTCGTTGACGTGCACGTTCAGCGTAACGGATTCCGTACCGGTCTTATCAACCAACACGGAGGAGCCTGCACCGGCAGCGTTCTCAAACGTTGCATCCTTGTAAGCGTCGCCGCCCAGCGATACCGTGTACTTGGTGGGATCAAAGTCGGTTCTGGTTACCGTGATCACGACTGCACCGGTCACACGCGCGCCGGGGATGGTGTAGGTGCTGTTAGTCTCGTCTACTACAACGCTGAACGTCGTGAAGGACTGCCCTGCAACGGTTGCGGTTACGTTGTACTTGTAGCCGCTATGAGTAGGAGTAGGATCAAGGTCCTTGGGGACCGTGAATACCACGTCGCTCAGATAGACTGCATCCGTCGTCTTGTTTGTGATGACAGGAGCGTCCGCTATGTCAACGTACGTAATCGCACCAAAACTCTTGGGCGTACGGACTGCGGGCAGTACCGTTACGTTTCCGGAAACTGCGCCGAACTTCCATCCACCTTCCACTGCGGTTGCGGTGACGTTGCCCTCATGGCCTTCGATGGTGGCAACAGGCAGCTGATAATCGTAATATGCGCCGGTCGTAAGTTCGGGATAGATGATCAGATCTGCACCCTTTTCCACAGAGGAAGAGGCAGAATAGTACTCGCTTGTGTTATACGACACGCTCACCAGTGCGGGTCTGATCTCCAGCGTCAAGCCCTGCTCGGGCAGTGCTGCGGGAATCA
>JAZNZB010000078.1:0-25381 GCA_045594705.1 Eubacteriales bacterium | reverse complement strand
CGGGAAAGCTTTCACCACGCTCATATTTCGAGATTGCTTGACGTGACAAATTGAGTCTGTCAGCCACTTCGTTTTGTGTCATATCGGCCTCTTTACGAAGTGTTGAAAGCGCCTTGCCGAATTTCATAGTATCAAACATTTATATCACCGCCCTCCGTTGTATATTATATCACAAAGAACCTATATTGTCGAGCAACAATCGGTTGCGCCAAAATAGCCTATACCATAGTCAAAATAATGTGGTATAGGCTATTTTCATTTCTTGCTATTAAAATTTGGATACTCGAATAAAACAAATAATCCGAACGCTTCTCCAAGTAAGAGAATGTTCGGATTATTTTCATGTGGTCGGAGTGACAGGATTCGAACCTGCGGCATCGACGTCCCAAACGTCGCGCGCTACCAACTGCGCCACACCCCGAAGTGTGAAAAATATTCGATTTTTAGGTCATTTTCCGTAAGTGGTCAAATCTGTGGTCAAAACATTTTGTCGGTGTTTTTTTGAAAAGGGTAACACCCGAAAAAGTCAGTATATACAAGGGTTTTCGGCGTTTTCGTTCTCGGTTGAACTTTGAGTCGGTCACACGCTCCCAAAGCAAGTGGGTAACCGTTACCCTACATCCCGATTATTGAATTTTTCGAGTTATTTCCGTAAGTGGTCAAATCTGTGGTCAAAACATTTTGTCGGTGTTTTTTTGAAAAGGGTATCAGCCGAAAAAATCAATGTTTTCAAGGGCTTTCGAGCATTTGAAAAATCAAGAAGCGAAAGCCGCCTGCATGCTCCCAAACGTCGCGCGCTACCAACTGCGCCACACCCCGAAGTGTGATTTTTATTCGATTTTTGATCAATTTCTGTAAGTGGTCAAATCTGTGGTCAAAACATTTTGTCGGTGTTTTTTTGAAAAGGGTAACAGCCGAAAAAGTCAGTATTTACAAGGGTTTTCGAGCCTTTGGAAAACCTGCGACCGAAAACCGCCTGCATGCTCCCAAACGTCGCGCGCTACCAACTGCGCCACACCCCGTGATGTCAATTTCGGTATTTCAGGGTGCTGCGAATGCAGCACCCTGAATCATATTTGGGAGTTCCCTTTTGGGATATTTCCCTTTTGGGATTCTTCCCTTTTGCGGAATTACTCCTCGTCGCCGTCGAGAGCCTCGAGGTCCTCAACGTCGTCCTCGTCGATGATGCAAGCGAACTTTTCGCCGCATGCGGGGCAACGCAGATTGTCCTCGTCGATATCGCCCTCAAAGCAAATGATCTCGCCGCAAGAGGGGCACTCGACCTCAAAGATCTCCTCGAACTCGTCCTCAAGATCCTCTAAGTCATCGTCAAAGGGGATGTCGCACTCCAAGCCGCAGCTTTCGCAGTCGCCATCGCACTCTTCCCAATCCTCGTCATCCCAGTCCTCGTCGTCCTCGTCGAAGTCGTAGTCGCCCTCGTCCAGGAGATAGTCCTCAACGTCGCCAAGATCGGTATCGATCTCGTCTACGTATTCCTCCAGATCAGCCAGATCCTCGTCGAGCTCGTCAACCAGGTCAGCAAGATCGGAAGTCAGCTCGATCAGCGCGGACAGCAGCTTGCCCTCTGCGCTCTCCTTATCGTAATTCAAGCCTTCTGCCAAACCCTTCAGGTAAGCAGCCTTTTCGGTAATGGTCATTATTACTCTTTTCCTTTCTGTTGATTTTCGGCCCTCGCCGCAGGAAAATTATGCTCTGGACAGATACTCGCCGGTTCTGGTGTCGATCTTGAGCACGTCGCCTACGTTGATGAACAGGGGAACCTTGATCTCAGCGCCGGTTTCCAGAGTTGCGGGCTTGAGGGTGTTGGTTGCGGTGTTGCCTGCAAAGCCGGGATCGGTATCGGTAACCTCAAGCTCTACGAATGTGGGGGGCTCTACTGCGAAGATGTTGCCCTTGTAGGACATGATCTTGCAGAACATTTCTTCCTTTACGAACTTGAAGGAATCGCCAACCTTATCGTGAGCAACCAGGGTCTCTTCCCAGGTCTCGGTATCCATGAAGTGATACAGGTCGCCATCGTCGTAGGAATACTGCATATCCTTTCTGTCGATGTATGCATTCTCGAACTTATCTGTGGGAGAGAAGGTTCTTTCCACAACAGTGCCGGTAATGACGTTCTTGATCTTGGTGCGCACGAATGCTGCACCCTTACCGGGCTTTACGTGCTGGAATTCGATAACCTGGAATACGTTACCGTCCATATCAAAAGTGATGCCGTTCTTAAAATCGCCAGCTACTACCATTTTGTTTGTCCTCCAATATTAACCGTGAATATTTTGGTCTGATTATACAGTTCATTTTATTATACACCAATTCCACGCCTTTTTCAAGAGGGTTTTGCACATTTTTTGCGGCGAACGCAAGGTTTTTTCAAGATAATTCACAAAAGCAAGAAATAATCCTGCATTCTCACGGCTTGATTCTTCACTTTTTTCGTTTTCTGTGTTGACAATCGCGCCGAAATCGGGTACAATAATTATATATGCCGTTTTTTGCCCTACCATGACGGAAGAAAAACGGCGGAATTCGGAGGAAGTGACTTTGATCTTCAGCATGACCGCCTTTGGGCGCGACAAGCAGACCGTTGCGGGCAAGGATATTACCGTGGAGATCCGCTCGGTCAACAACCGGTTTTTTGATTGCTCGGTACGCATGCCCCGCGCATTCTCGTACCTGGAGGAAAAGATCAAGCCCTATCTGCAGAGCCGCGGCATTGCGCGTGGCAAGGTGGACGTCAACATCTCGATCGACGTACTGGACACACAGGGCGTTTCGATCGTGTTGGACGAGGGCTACGCCAAGGGTTACATCGACGCGCTTTACGCGCTGCGCGACACGTTTTCTCTGCCCGACGACATCAGCGTGATGACGGTTGCCCGCAACCAGGATATATTCAAGGTCAAGAAGCCCGAGGAGGACACCGAGCGCGACTGGCAGGCACTTCTTACTGTGCTTTCGGTTGCCACCGACCGATTCCTGGACGCCCGCCGCTGTGAGGGCGCGCGCATCGAATCCGATCTGCGCGGCAAGATGCACAACATCATGACCCGTGTGGACACCATTGAGCAGCTTTCGGGCGACGATATTGTCACCTACCGCAACCGCCTGGAAGAAAAGATCCGCGCGGTGCTGGCTGACGCCGTGGTCACGGTAGACGAAAACCGCATTCTGACAGAGTGCGCCATCTATGCCGACAAGGTTGCCATTGACGAGGAATTGGTTCGTCTGCGCTCGCATTTCGTAGCCTTTGAGCAGTATCTTGCAAGCGACCAACCGGTTGGCCGCAGCATTGATTTCCTGTTGCAGGAGATCAACCGCGAGATCAACACCACGGGCTCCAAGTGCTCCAACGCCGCCATTGCCAAGCTGGTGGTTGAGGTCAAGACAGAGCTTGAAAAGATCCGCGAGCAGATCCAGAACATTGAATGAATAGCGTGAAAGCTCACTCTATCAGACCGTTTCGTCTGCTGTTCACGCATAAACTTCACCTGAAAATGGGGCCCAACCCATTTTCGGAGCAAAGCTCCACGGTGAAGTTTCAACACTAGGAGGTTAGTATGAACTTTATTAACGTAGGCTATGGAAATATGGTAGCCGTGGAGCGCATTGTAACGCTGGCTGCCCCCGACTCCGCTCCCATCAAGCGTCTGATCCAGGACGCAAAGGATGCAGGCCGCGTCATTGACGTGACCTGCGGCAGAAAGACCCGCGCGGTCATCATCACCGACTCCGAGCACGTCATTCTCTCGGCACTGCAGGCAGAGACCATTGCAAACCGCCTGACCACCGACCAGGATTACGATGACTCCGAAGAGGAAGAATAACCGAGTTATTAAAATTATCTTACATATTGATTTTTGAAAGGAATTAACTATGCTTTATCCTACCATCAACGAACTGACCAAGAATGAATTCAACCGCTACGAGCTGGCTATTGCAACTGCAAAGTGCGCACGCATCATCACCGGCGAATACGTCAAGCAGCGCGAGCAGGCAGAGGCTTCCATGACCGGCAACAAGGAGACCGATAAGCCCCTGAACACCCTGATCGACAAGGAAGTACGCGACGAGAAGGCTGTGAAGATCGCGATCGGCCGCATCCATAAGGGCGAATACAAGATCGTCAGAGAAGCACCCGAGCAGGAGCTCAACTGACCCATTCAAATAAAGGAGTGAATATTGTGAACCGTTGCGAAGGCGTAAACGAATATGCAGGGGTATATATTTTGGATAACCCCTACTGTATCGATGCCTCCTACGATTACTATATCCCCCAAGACATGCGCGCCGCGGTCACACCCGGCGTGTTTGTCACTGTGCCGTTCGGACACGGAAACCGCAAGCAGATCGGCTTGGTGGCAAGGGTGCATAACTCTGCCTCGGCCAAGCGCATCAAGAGCATTGCGGGGCTGTGCGCCGAACGGATTTGCTTATCAGAGGAAATGCTTTCTCTTTGCCTTTGGCTGCACGAGCAAACGCTTTGCACCGTAGGCGAGGCGGTGCGATGTGTGCTTCCCTCGGCCTCTATGTCCCAAATGGTGGACTATTACCGCCCCGCAGACGGCATGGATCCGCAGAGCTTCGACAAGCACGCAGACGCCTCTGCCCTGCTTGTTTTCAACTACATCCGTGCCCGCGGCAACGTCAGCATGCACGCTTTGCGCGCACGCTTTGGCGCAGGAGTGGGCGAGACCGTTGCTTACTTATCAGACAAGGGCTTTATTCAAAAGCACTCCGAGGAAAAGCAGGGCTCGGACGGCGTTTTCACCACGCTTTATTCTCTGGGTATCGATAGAGACGAGGCGGATCGCATCCTTGCGGGTGACAAGTCCGCTACGTTGCGTCTGACCTCACAAAAGCAAAAATCCCTGCTTGCCCGCGCACTCGAGCTGGGCAAACCCGCAGACAAGGACCAGCTCTGTCACGGCACAGAGGCGGGAGCAGCCCAGCTCAAGGCCTTGGTGGAAAAGGGCTTGCTTATCACAGAAAAAAAGCAAGTTTACCGCAACCCCTACGCCACCCCCGACGACTTTACTCCCGCGCCGGACCCCGTACTCAACGACGAGCAGACCGAGGCCGTGCGTTCGCTTTGCGAAATGGCGGACAGCGGCCAGGCCCGCGCGGCACTCTTATTCGGCGTGACAGGCAGCGGCAAGACCTACGTCATGGCAAAGCTGCTGGACAAGATCTTAGCCGACGGCAAGGGCGCGATCCTGATGCTGCCCGAGATCTCGCTGACCCCACAATCCGTGGCACTGTTCTGCGCAAGATACGGCAACACGGTAGCCGTGATCCATTCGGGTCTTTCGGCAGGCGAGCGACAGGACGCGTACGCCCGCATCAGCTCGGGCAAGGCACGGCTGGTCATCGGCACGCGCTCGGCTGTGTTTGCTCCCGTGCCCAACCTTGGACTGATCATCATGGACGAGGAGCAGGAGCACACGTACAAATCCGACCAGGACCCCAAATACCACGCACGTGACGTAGCCCGCTGGCGTTGCGCCCACAACAAGGCACTTTTGCTGCTGGCATCGGCCACACCCTCACTGGAAAGCTACGCCAAGGCACAGGCAGGCACGTATACCCTGCTGACCTTGACAGAACGATACAACAAAACCAATCTCCCCGAGGTCACGGTGGCAGATATGCGCAGTGACGCGGCGGCAGGCTTTTCCTCTCCGTTAGGCTCTTTGCTGACCGAGGCACTGGATAACACGGTCAAGGACGGCAGACAGGCAGTCCTGTTTCTCAACCGTCGCGGGTATCACCGCTTTGTCTCTTGCGCATCCTGCGGAACGGCCATTACCTGTCCGCACTGCTCGGTGGCCATGACCTATCACGTCAAAAACGGCACGTACACCGACGGCGAGCTGATCTGCCACTGGTGCGGCACACGTATGCCCGTGCCCACAAAATGCCCATCGTGCGATTCCCCGCACCTGCGCCACAACGGCTTTGGCACGCAGCGCGTGCAGGAGGAGCTGGAGACGCTTTTACCCGACGCGCGCGTCATGCGACTGGACGCGGACACCACCTCGGCAAAATTCTCCATGGATAAGCTGCTTGGCGAATTCCGCGACGGCAAGGCAAACGTCATGATCGGTACGCAGATGGTGACCAAGGGGCACAACTTCCCCGACGTCACGCTGGTGGGCGTCCTGTTGGCCGACGCCTCGCTTTACGTGGACGATTACCGTGCTGCCGAGCGCACCTTCGCCATGCTGACCCAGGTCATCGGACGTGCGGGACGCGGCGACGTGCAGGGGCGCGCCATCATTCAGACCAACAACCCCGACAGCGACGTGATCACGCTTGCCTGCGCACAGGATTACCACACCTTTTATGAGCGCGAGATCAAGCTGCGCCGCCTTCTGACCTTCCCGCCCTATTGCGACATCGTACTGCTGACGCTGACCGCGGCTGACGAAAAGGAGCTGATGATCCACGCCGTGCGCTTGCGCGAGGAGCTGGACCGCCTTGGCTCGGGAGACTTTTGCGACGTACCCATGCTGATCTTCGGGCCATTTGAAGCCCCCGTTTACCGTGTGGAGGAAAAATACCGCATGCGACTTGTCATCAAATGCCGACTGAACAAGCGCTCTCGCGAGCTTTTCTCCAAAATTCTGATCCGTTTTGGCAAGGACGGCGCAAAAAAGCCGATCCTCGGTATAGATTTCAACCCATCATCACTATAATATAAGGAGTTTGACTCATGGCAAAATTGAGAATTGTAAAATACGGCGACGAGGTTCTGCGCAAGACCTGTCGCCCCGTAGATACCGTTACCCCCCGTATCAAAACCCTGCTTGACGACATGGTGGAGACCATGCGTGCAGCCGACGGCTGCGGCCTGGCAGCGCCCCAGGTGGGCATTCTGCGCCGCATTGCGGTCGTGGAGGTTGAGCCCGGCGAGGTTTACGAGATGATCAACCCCAAGATCATTGCGCGTGCAGGCACGCAGGAGGAAACCGAGGGCTGCCTTTCCCTGCCCGGTAAGTGGGGCACGACGCGCAGACCCATGCACGTCACGGTGCGCTACACCAACCGCGACGGTGAGGTGGTAGAGGTCTCGGGCAGCGGTCTCTTGGCCCGCGCATTCTGCCACGAGATCGACCATCTGGACGGCGTTCTCTTTATTGACGAGGCGCTGGAAGTGGTGGAAGAATAATCCCCCGCGGAGGTGACTTTATGAAGATCTTATTCATGGGTACGCCCGATTTTGCGGTCTTTACGCTTAAGGCTTTGGTCGAACGCGGCGAGAACGTGATCGGCGTGGTCACGCAAACAGACAAGCCGCGCGGACGCGGCTACGAGCTTTTGCCCACGCCCGTAAAAGTATATGCACAGGAGCATGATATCCCCGTCTATCAGCCCAAGACGCTGCGCGACGAGGCGTTTGCTTCTCTGCTTGCAGAGATCGATCCCGAGCTGATCGTGGTGGTGGCCTTTGGCAAACTTCTGCCCGTAAACGTGCTGGAATACCCCAAATACGGCTGCATCAACGTGCACGGCTCGCTCTTGCCCGCTTACCGCGGTGCGGCACCAATGCAGCGTGCCATCATGGACGGCTGTGCCGAAACAGGTGTGACCACCATGTACATGGCTGAGGGCCTGGACACGGGAGATATGCTGCTCAGGGCATCTCTGCCGATCGAGGAGTCCGATAACTTCGAGACCATTCACGATAAGCTTGGCGCGCTTGGCGCAAAAACCATGCTTGACACGCTGGACGCTTTGCGTCAAGGCACACTTGTGCCCGAGGTGCAGGACGATTCTCTTGCCAACTACGCAGAGAAAATTCAAAAGAGCGACCTTTTGATCGATTTTTCGCTGGATGCAAGAGCCTTGCACAATCACATTCGCGGCACCTCTCCCATTCCCCTTTCCTTTACCCATCTGCCCAACGGCTCGCTGCTCAAGGTGTACGCTGCACGCGTACATGACGAGGACAAGGTGCACGACGTCGCTCCCGGTACGGTCGTAGGGCTTGACGGTGAGATCCTCGTTGCCTGCGGCAAGGGCACGCTTGCACTGACTTCGGTCATTCCCGAGGGCAAAAAGCGTATGGGCGCTGCCGACTACATCCGAGGCAGAAAGCTGAATCTCGGCGACTTGTTATCCTAAAGGAGATTTCTATGTTTTACTATTCCTTTTTTGACTGGACCTATATCATTCTGCTCCCCGCGCTGATCTTCGCCATTTTTGCGCAATTCCGCGTCAAGAGTGCGTTTGAAGCGGGCAGCAAGATCAAGACCGCGCGCGGCATCACGGGTGCACAGGCTGCACGCAAGATTCTGGACGACAACGGTCTTTACGATATTTCCGTCGAGCGCGTAGGCGGACACCTGACCGACCACTTTGACCCCAAGGAGGGCGTCATTCGTCTTTCGGACAGCGTTTACGACAGCACCAGCGCAGCAGCAGTGGGCGTTGCAGCACACGAGGCAGGACATGCCGTGCAGTATGGCACCGATTACTTCCCCATCCGCGTACGCGCTGCTATCATTCCCGTTACGCGCATCGGCTCGGTTTTGGCTATGCCCCTGTTTTTGATCGGTCTGTTTATCTCGTATTTCTATCTGCAGGCCGCTACCCCCATCTCCGACTTTTTCATGGTGGGCGGCATTGCGCTTTTCTCGTTCAGCACCATTTTCCAGCTGATCACGCTGCCCGTAGAGTTTAACGCTTCGCGCCGCGCACTGGTCATTCTTGAAGAGTGGGGCACGCTGACCGAGGATGAGCAGAGAGCGGCTAAAAACGTGCTCAGTGCGGCTGCTTTGACTTACGTGGCGGCTCTTGCCACCTCTCTGGCGCAGCTTTTGCGCTTGCTTGCCATCTTTGGCGGCAGAAGAGGACGTGATTGATGGAGCAGGTGCAAAACCCTGCACGCGCACTTGCGCTGCAGATCTTAAATCGAACCGACTCGGCAGGGCAGTACACCAACTTAGCACTTGACTCCGCGCTCAAAAAGAGCTCGCTTTCCGCACCCGACAAGGCACTGGTTACCATTCTCGTGTACGGCGTGACCGAGAGAAGGATCACGCTGGATTATCTTGCCGATGCGCTCTCCTCCCGTCCGATGGAGACCCTGGACGGAACGGTACGCAATTTGGTGCGCATGGGGCTCTATCAGCTCTGTTACCTGGACCGTGTTCCCGCGCATGCAGCCATCAACGAAACGGTTTCGCTTGCACCCCGTCGTGCCCGCGGCTTTGTCAATGCTGTGCTGCGTGAATACACCCGCCGCGGACAGGACATATCCTTCCCCGATCCAAACACCGATCCCGACAGATACCTGTCGGTGATCTATTCCCTTCCCATCCCGCTTTGCCGCAAGCTGGTCGACATCTTCGGCCGCGAACGCGCGGAATCGGTCATGGAGGCATTTGGCCACGCGCCGCCCGTGACGCTGCGCGTGAATACGCTCAAGACCTCGCCCGAGCAAATGGCGAGTGAGCTTTGTGAGCTTGGGTACCGCGTGCAAGCCTCGGACGTGCTGCCTACGGCACTCCGCGCGCCCGATTTCATCCCCTCCGGCTCTGCGCAGATGCAAGAGGGGTTGGTCTTTGTGCAGGATCTCGCCTCGCAGATCTGTGTCGAGGTGCTGGGCGCACAGCCCGGTGATACGGTCATTGATGCATGCGCTTGCCCCGGCTCCAAAACCTTTGGCACGGCAATTCGCATGCAAAACGAGGGTAAGATCCTGGCTTATGACCTGCACAAAAGCAAGCTTTCGCTGATTGAGAGCGGTGCTGCGCGCCTGGGCATTGACATCATAGAGGTGCGCGAGCGTGATGCGAGACTGCACGACCCCGAGCTGCGAGGCTACGCCGACCGCGTGCTTTGCGACGTGCCCTGCTCCGGCTTTGGCGTGCTTGGCAAAAAGCCCGAGATCCGCTACAAGGATCTCTCGGACGCGGCCGCCCTGCCCGACATTCAGCTTGCCATTTTGCAAAACTGCTGCCGCTACGTCAAGGACGGTGGCATACTGGTCTATTCCACCTGCACCATTTTCCCCGAGGAAAACGAGCAGAACGTGGCAAGATTTCTGGCATCTCACCCCGAATTTGCCCCCGAGAATTTCAGCTTTGGCGGCATTTGCTCGAAGGACGGCATGCTGACGCTGACCCCCGACGCCCACGGCACGGACGGGTTCTTTATTGCCAAGCTGGTCAAACGGGTGTAAATACATAAATGCCTCTCTGTTGTAGGGGAGGATATCATCCTCCCCTACGGCAGATATGCGATACACGATTGAAAACACATATAAGGAAAAAACATGGAAAACATTCTCTCCCTGCTCCCCGAGGAGCTTGAGGCCTTAATGGCGCAGATCGGGGAGCCCAAATACCGCGCGCGCCAGCTCTTTTCGGGACTGCACAAGGGTCTTGCCCCCGAGGAGATTACCAACGTGGGAAAAAAGACGGTGGCAAAGCTTGCCGAAGTGACCACCTATCACCTGCCCACGCCGCGCCGCCGTCTGGTCTCTGCCATTGACGGTACCATCAAATACTTATTTGAGCTTGCCGACGGCAACTGCGTGGAGGCCGTGGTCATGCACTACAAGCACGGATCCACCATCTGCATTTCCTCGCAGGTGGGCTGCCGCATGGGCTGCAAGTTCTGTGCGTCTACCATCGGCGGACGCGTGCGCGATCTGACTCCCGCCGAGTTGATCGGCCAGGTGATCGCCGCGCAAAAGGACATGAGCGCGCACAATCCCGACGCCCGCATTAGCGGCATTGTCATGATGGGCATCGGTGAGCCCCTCGACAACTTTGACAACGTGATCAAATTCTTAAAGCTTGTCAACGCCGAGGACGGCATTTGCATCGGCTACCGCCACATCTCGCTTTCCACCTGCGGCATTGTGGACAAGATCTACGAGCTTGCCAAGCAGGATCTGCCCATCACGCTTTCGATCTCTTTACACGCGCCCGACGACACCACGCGCTCCTCGATCATGCCCATCAACCAAAAATGGGGTGTGGACGAGCTTTTGCGCGCCTGCAAGGACTACTTTGCTGCCACAGGGCGTCGCATTTCCTTTGAATATACGCTGATCCGCGGCAAAAACGACTCGGTCGCCTCGGCCGAGCAGCTGGCAAGCGTGCTCAATTCCCGCCTGCGCTCACGCAGCGAGACCATGCCCATTCACGTCAACCTCATTCCGGTCAACCCCGTGGAGGAATCCGGCTTTGACCGCTCGGAGGACAAGGCTGTCAAGGCCTTTGCCGCAGCTCTTGAAAAAAAGGGCATTCGCGCCACCGTGCGCCGCAAGCTGGGTGCGGACATCAACGCATCTTGCGGGCAGCTGCGCCGCGCAGAGCAAAACAAGGCTTAATCTTATCATTTCAAGGACGGTTACAATATGGAATTGATCCATTGCGGAAGAATCATCAAAGGCGTCGGCGGTCTTTACCAAGTAAAGCTGCTGGAAAATACCCCTGTGCCCCAAGTGCTTGATGCGCAAGCTTTCATCCCTTGCCGCGCAAAAGGGGCTTTTCGTCACGAAAACATGACGCCCTTGGTGGGAGATATCGTTTCGTTGGAATTTGAGCAAAACGAGAACGGGGCATGCGACGAGATCGCGCTGATCTCGGACATCGCACCGCGCAAGAACGCGCTCATCCGCCCACCGCTGGCCAATTTGGACATCATGTTCGTCTCGTTTGCCGCCGCCAAGCCCGCACCGGTGCTGGAGACGGTGGACAAGCTGATCTGTATCTTAGAACACCATAACATCACCCCTGTGGTGGTGATCACCAAATACGACGCAAATCCCTCTTATGCCAAGGAGCTTTACGAGATTTATCGCAAAGCGGGCTTTGACACCTTTATGACCAGCAGCAAGGACTCCTTCGGCATTGATGAGATCAAGGATTATATCCGCGAGCATTGCGAGGGCAGGATCTCTGCCTTTGCAGGCGCGTCCGGCGTGGGAAAATCCACGCTGCTCAATGCCCTCTTCCCCTCGCTCGGGCTTTCCACGGGCGAGATCAGCCGCAAGATCGAACGCGGCAAGCACACCACCCGCACGGTCGAGCTTTTTCGCATGCCCGAAACCGAGAGCGGCTACGTAGCAGACACCCCCGGCTTTTCCATGCTGGATTTTGCCCGCTTCAACTTCTTCACCAAAGAGGATCTGCCCCTGACCATGCGTGAGTTTGCCCCCTACCTTGGGCAGTGCCGCTTTACCAAGTGCTCGCACACCAAGGAGCAGGGCTGCGCCATCCTGGAGGCGGTCAAGGCGGGTGTCATTCCCCCCTCGCGCCACGCCAGCTTCGTGGCCATTTACGACGTGCTCAAAAATAAGCACGATTGGGATACTTAAGGAGAGATCAATATGCGCGCTTTTATTTACGTAGGCGGGAGCATTTATCCCGAGAATATTACCGAGCACCCCAAGGGCGAGGATCTGCGCATCGCGGCCGACGGCGGATATGCCAATGCAAAACGCCTCGGCGAGCGCATCGACATTGCGGTGGGCGACTTTGATTCCTTTGCAAAGCAAAAAATCGACGAGGGCGTCGAGCTTGTGGAGCTGCCTGTCGAAAAGGATCTGACCGACTCGCAGGTCTGTATTGAGACCGCCATCTCGCGCGGCGCGGACGAGATCATCATCATAGGCGGCCTTTCGGGCAGGCTGGACCACACGCTTGCCAACCTCTCGATCCTGCAGGATCTGCACGCGCGCCACATTCACGGCTATATCACCGACGGCAACAACCGCGCGCATTACATCAAGTCCACCAGTCATCTGATTGCCCGCAGCGCATACAAGTACCTCTCTCTGATCGCCGTGGACGAGACCTGCAAGGGCGTTTCGATCAAGGGCTGCAAGTACGAGCTCAAAAATCAGCCCGTGCACCGCAGACTGCAATTTGCCGTTTCCAACGAGATCACGGGCAACTGCGCCCTCGTCTCGGTCAAAAAGGGCGGGCTCTACGTCATAGAATCGCGCGAGCAGTAACCTTTTTGCCCCGCGCATCATATCCTGTTAGCAAAAAGTGCCGAAAGGAGAGGTGCGTATGAAGGTAATGACGCTCAAGACCCCCAGATTCATTTCCGCGATCATTCGTTTTTTCACCAAGAATAAAAACCGATAGGACTACATAAATGACACAAACAGAACTCAAAAACAAAGGATTTTTGCCCCTGAACGCAGCCGAGATGGCTGAGCTTGGCTGGGATGCCCCCGATTTCGTGTACGTCACGGGTGACGCTTACGTGGACCACCCCTCGTTTGGCGTTTCGATCATCTCGCGCGTGCTGGAGAATGCCGGTTTTCGCGTAGCCATTCTCTCGCAGCCCGATTACAAGAGTGCGGACGCCTTCCGCACCTTCGGCAAGCCCAGACTTGGCTTTTTGGTCACAGCGGGCAACATTGACTCCATGGTGGCGCACTACACGGTTTCCAAGAAAAAGCGTACGTACGACTACTACTCCCCGGGCGGAAAGATGGGTCTGCGCCCCGACCGCGCGACCATCGTGTATTCCAACCGCATCCGCGAGGCTTACGGTGATATTCCGATCATTCTTGGCGGTCTGGAAGCCTCCCTGCGCCGCTTTGCCCACTACGATTACTGGGAGGACCGCGTGCGCCGCTCTGTCTTGGTGGACAGCCGCGCCGACATTCTGACCTACGGTATGGGCGAAAAGATCCTTGTGCGCATCGCGCAGCTGCTGGATCGCGGTGTACCGGTCAAAAAGATCCGCGACGTGCGCGGTACGGTATGGCTGGGCAAGCCCGAGGACACGGTGCATTTCCCCATAGCCGCTACCTTTGATTACAACGAGCTCAAGACCGATAAGGCAGCGTATGCCAAGGCCTTTGGCGTGCAATACAAAAATCAGGACAGCATTACCGGCAAAGCCATCTGTGAATTATACGACGGCAAGATGCTGGTGCAAAACCCGCCCATGCAGCCCTTAGAGCGCGATGAGCTGGACGCGGTTTACGCACTGCCCTACACCCGCACTTATCACCCGTCCTATCAAAAGGACGGCGGTGTGCCCGGGATTGAAGAGGTTCGTTTTTCGATCACGCATAACCGCGGCTGCTTTGGCAGCTGCAACTTCTGTGCGCTAGCCTTCCATCAAGGTCGCACAGTGCGCTCGCGCAGCATTGAAAGCTGCGTGGCAGAAGCCAAAAAGATCACCGAAATGCCCGATTTCAAGGGCTACATTCACGACGTGGGCGGACCTACCGCCAACTTCCGCGCGCCCGCCTGCCAAAAGCAGCTGACCGACGGCGTTTGCCCCGGCAGAAAGTGCTTGGCACCCAAGCCCTGCCCCAATCTGCAGGTGGATCACACCGAATATATTGAGCTGCTCTCGCGCATTGAGTCACTCCCCCGCGTCAAAAAGGTCTTTATCCGCTCAGGCATCCGATTCGACTATCTGCTGCTTGATAAGGATGACGCCTTCTTCAAAAAGCTGGTCAAGGATCACGTATCGGGTCAGCTCAAGGTTGCGCCCGAGCATTGCTCCTCTCCCGTGCTTCGCGCCATGGGCAAGCCGGATTTCTCGGTTTACGAGCAGTTCCGCGACAAATACTTTGATCTTTGCGCGGCCGTTGGCAAGGAGCAATATCTCGTGCCCTACCTGATGTCCAGCCATCCCGGCTCGACGCTCTCTGATGCAGTGGAGCTGGCACTTTGCCTTAAGCGTCACCACTACGCGCCCGAGCAGGTGCAGGATTACTATCCCACGCCCGGCACGGCCTCCACGGTCATGTACTACACGGGCATCAACCCTTTGGACGGCAAGCAGGTATACGTAGCCACCGATTATCACGAAAAGCAGCTGCAGCGCGCACTGCTCCAATACAACCGTCCCGAAAACGCACCCATGGTGCGCGAAGCCTTGCAAAAGGCAGGGCGTGAGGATCAGATCGGCTACTCGGCGGAATGCTTAGTACGTCCCGCAGGCGGCAGCACGGCATCGCGCAGCACAAAGTCGGGCAATAAGCCGCAGGGCGGCAAACCCGCACAGGGCAAAAAGCCCGCTGCGAAGGCAGGCAGCAAGCCCTTGGCGAGACCCACGGTCAAATCAAGCACGGCACCCGCGGCAAAGGTGGAAAAGAAAAAGCCGACCTACAAGGCCGGCTGGGCAAAGCCAAAGAAAAAGAAATAAGCCGATAGGGCTGAGGAATGAACAAAAAAATTCATATAAGGGCTGAGTCAAAACAATGACTTGGCCCTTTGCTTATTCGAAAAACCATGACTTATCCAACCTGCTTACACAAACCCTTCCTCCCGTTACGCTACGCTACGGGAGCCCTCCTTCCCCTGTGGGGACGGCTTTGTATCGCGCATCCGTTCTGCTGACTTATCATTTTGAGGAATACTTTTCATGTCACCCGTCTTTTAATCCCTATCGCTGCGGGCAACCTGTATAAGCCGTCCCCACAGGGGAAGGGGCCATCTGAACGCCTTGGGGAAATTCAAAACCATGAAGAAAACCCTTGCTTGCGCAAGGGTTTTCAATGATTCTTTTGCCTTTATCTTTGAATGATCACGTCGTACAGCGTGTACTTGACGGGAGAATCGCCTCGATTGCTGTACACCAGCTCGCCGCGCGCATCCGTGATCTCAATATAGCACTCACCCTCTTCGCCGTACTCGGCAAACATGGTGTGTCCTTCGACCAACGTGCCCTGCACGGGCGCAATGCTGTCTGCGCTCTGGCCATACACGTACACAGTCAGTGTTCTGGGCAGAACGGTCAGCTTGGCTGTTTTGACCTTGAGATTGCACATCTCGGTCACGTCGTTGCCGTTTTGATCGTACACGCGCACGTCCATGATCTCCACGTCCTTACTACCCGTGACAACCAATCCTTCGCCAAACGTCACGCTTACCGAAAAGCCTTCGGGCAAGCCCTGCGTCCAGAAGTCGTCGGGGTCGCAGTTTTTCTCTGTACCGTCGTAGGTAAAGGTCTTTTCATATGCCGTGACAGTCACGTCCAAGGATACCTCCAGCGTGCCGAATTCATATACGACCGTCAACTCCTGACCCGCCTCGTTATACGCACGCGCCACGAAGGTATTCTCGCTCTTGCCGATCTCGGTCTGCGAGCCTGTGAAGGTGACCTCCAGGAAAAATCCCTCGGGCAGCTCGTAGGGAGCAAGCTTGTGGCAGGTCAGCTCCTCGCCGTCATACGTTTTCTCCGCGCTCTCGCTTCTGAGCACCAGCTCAAAGTCCGAAGCCTTTTCCAGCACGGTCAGCGTGCCGTATTGCTTGGTAATGATAAAGCTCTCGGTCGCATCCTCTCCGTTTTCATCCAAGATGATGACCTCAAAGGTATTCTCACTCTCACCGGGCTCGACTCTCTCGCCCGTAAAGACAACCTCTAAGCTGTATCCGTCGGGCAACTTGTAATCCAGCAGCTCGGGGCAGGTCAGGGGCATACCGTCAAAGATCTTGAGCGCATCCGCCGAGGTCAGCGTCAGCTTGATCTCACCCCAAACCTCCAGCGTTCCATAGATCTTATTGACGTTGCAATGTGCCGTGACGTCATTGCCCTCGGCATCATATACAGTCACCTCAAAGGTGTTTTGACTCTTACCAACCTCAGTTTGCGAACCTGTAAAGACTACGTCAACAGTAAATCCACCCTTGATGGTGTACTTCTTGAGCTCATGACAAACCAGCTCCTTGCCATTATAGTGGCGCGATGCGCTCTCGGAGGTCAGCTGGATATACTTTCTGTAGATCGTGACCACGCAGGAGCTTACGGTGATCTCGTAATTGGCCGACACGTCCTCGCCGTTGCGGTTATACACCGCGTATTCCGAGAACTTCAGCGTATAGCTGCCCGGCAAAGCAGAAGTCTCATTGGCAACGTACTCAAGTGAGTGCCCCGTAATCAGACCCATGGGGCGATATCCGACATCTTCGACGCCAAGACCCACACCGTCGTATTCCTTGGAATAACGGTCGGGCAGATACAGCATCAGAGGTGCGGGCAGCACCGTGACGGACAGATCCTCACCGTTGGTCGTGATATTGTAGCAATTGGTCACGTCCTCGCCGCTTGCATTGTATATGCGAGGTGCTCTGTGTGCCGACTCATACTTCTCTCCGATCTCGGGCGACTCCACCTCAACCAACAGTGAGATGATCTCACCCGACACAAGGCCTTCGTACCTCAGCTGCTCCTGCGGTGCAGTCAGCACCGTGGTGCCGTTATAAATCGGCTCTACGTGTCCGATCTCGATATACAAGTCTCTTGGCGTCACAGTCAGCATGCCAAGCATGCCTTCCTCGTAAATAAACTCATAATTGCTGCTGACGTCGCGTCCTGCGCGGTCCACGATGATCAGCGTCAGTCTGTTTTCCTTTGTACCCACACGCACAAGGCTGACGGGGTTGACACCCGTGATACGATGACCCTTGATAAGATCCACCAGGCATTGATACTCCCTGTTTTGCAAGGGCATGCCGTCATACACCTTTTGTGCGTCAAAGGACTGCATGTAAAGCGGATAGGGGTTTGTAATCTCCAACACACCCGCGTTGACCGTAAAGGCGTACATGTAGGTCACGTCGTCGCCGCTTTCATTCTGCACGCGAATGGTGGCAAGCTCATTCTTCCACCTGCCCACGTCGCTCACGCCGTCCGCATATCTGTACGTCACATACAACATGTGTCCGTCCAACAGCTGACCCTTGGTCATATCGTAATAGGGCGCGGAAATCCCCTCTCCGTCATAAACGTCCTTGGTCTCACTGCCTGTTTCCAGCGTGATCTCAATCGGGCTGACGCGCAGCGTGCCGTAGTTAAAGGAAACGGTGTAGTACTCGGTTACGTCACGACCGTTCTTATCACGGATATTGACTCTTCTCAACGAATTGGAAACCGAACCGATCTCATAAAGGCCGTTCGGGTGATCGAACACGCCCGAAATACTGTGCCCCTCGATCAAGCCCGAGCCACCCACCGTAATTGTGGTATTGACTGCGGGTGCATTTTCATATCTGACAGTACTGCTGCCCGTGACCACTACGATCTTGCGCGGCACGATCTCAAGCTCACCGTCGGTATAGGTGATCACATAATTCTTGCTGACGTCGCGTCCGCGCGCATCTATGACGCCGCAGCCCGTGACCTGCATGGGATGCACGCCAAGCTCGATGCCGTCTGAAACCACGGCAAGCTGCACCTTCTGACCGGGAACAAGTCCTTGGGCGTACTTGGTTGCATCACACGTGCCCGAATAGGGCTGTGCGGAATATTCTCCTTGTACGACAGGCGCACCGATATGCAGCGTTGCCTGCGTTACGGTGTACTTTCCCGCCTTCACGGTGATCCTATAATTGCGGGTCACGTCCTGTCCCGTGGCACTGTACACCTTGGGAGAGACCTTGTTGTTGTCATGTGTGCCCACGTCGGTCACGTAATCGGAATTGACCGCGCCGCCCAGCACATGGCCGGGAACAAGCTCGCCCGAGAGCAGCGTCATTTGTGTGGCGTTGTCCATAGGCTTGCCGTCATAGACCTTGCTGCCGCTTGACGAGCGCACCGAGATCTCAATGGGCGTCACTGTCAGCGTTCCCTTTGTGATCTTGACCTCAAAATTGGCGGTCACGTCGCGTCCTCGGGAATCGGTAATGACAACGTTGGTAAAGCCGACAGATCCCGTGCCCACATCGGTCTGCGAGCCGGTCAGCGTGTAGGATACGCGATATTCAGCCATAGTATCCCATTTGATCCCGACGTCATGCATGGAAAGCTGATCAGCCGAGAGCGGCGTGCCATCATATTGCTTGGACGCACTCGGGGCGGTCAGAGAGAGCCCGACGCCCTCGATCTTGATAGTGTTGCCCTCAAATCGGAAGTCATAATTCTTGGTTCGATCCTCACCGCTGCTCTTGGCCACAACGGAAATATATTCCTCGGGAATGGTGTAGGTATAAGAACCAACGTCCACAGGCACAGACACGACTTGCCCGCCCTTGGTATACACAATGGCATCCAGCACGTTCGGGGCAAATCGGATCTCATGCCCCTTCCCCTCGTAATTTTCGATCAACTGATTATATCCGTCCGGCCAGGGGGCTGTGACCGCTTGGCCGTGATATTTGGTAGTAACGGGATCAAACTTGATGGCCAGGGTACGCTTGGCAACCGTCAGCTTGCCCTCACCCGAAAGGCTGCTTGCATACCAATCGGTGGCATCCACCGCCGCACCCAAGCCTTCCTTATGCACAATGCGGTACTGTACGCTGTACGTGCTCTCGCCCGCATCGGTCTGCGAGCCCTGTGTGCTCAAAATCTCAATATAGTCACCCTCAAACAGCTTGCCTGCAATCACGTTGATCAAGGTCTCCGCACCGTAATCAGCAGGGGTCAGTGCCTTTGCGTCGTAGGTTTTGAACAGGGGCTCCAAAGAGAGCTGCAGCGGCGCGCCCTTTGCCACAGTCAACGTGCCGTACGTGACGCGCAGATCGTAATTCTTGGTCACATTTTTGCCATCGACCGAGAAGATCTCGTATTCCACCTCATTTGTACAGCTGCCGGGCACTGTCTGTGTTGCGGCCTTTTTGGGCTTAACGTTATGCCCCGGACCAAGGCTACCATCAACCACCGAATAAGCGGGATAGCTTTGTGCCTGCCCGTTATAGATCAGTCCTTGGCTGTCCTGCGAGCGCAAGTGCAAGGTGCGCGGCTTGACGGTCAAAGAGCCGAATTTGTACGTAATATCGTAGTTTTTGGTCACATCCTTACTGCCGGACACGATCTGAAGCTGAATTTTATTGTCAGTCGGGCGATTGGTGACGTCTATAAACCCTGTTTTGGAGTTATGCACCGGCGTTGCTCTTTGCCCCGAGACAAGGGAGCCGCTCTCTATCGTAAACTGACTCGTATACTGCATCTGCCCCGAATACTCTACCGTCAGATCGGGAGTGGAGACGGTCAGCTCTCTTTTTTCGATCACGATCTTGCAGGAGTCCACCTTGATGTCATAATATGCGGTGCGATCCTGACCCGATGCGGAGGTGACCGTGACGCGGGCCGTGTTCGTATGTCTGCCGACGTCTATGGCTTCCCCGGTGGCAACGACGCTGATCCGATCCCCCTCCAGCAGATTTCCTGAACTGAGCTGATAATTCGAGGTGGTGGCATCTTTGCCGTCGTAGACCTTGGTAATATCTACGGGCTTACCGTTCTTGAACGTGTTTGCAACCGCTACGGTAATCTGCTTTGCCTTGACCTTGACTGTTCCCTCTCCGCCGCGCAGCACGTATCCTGCCGTGACGTCGTTACCGTGGCGGTCACGAATGACCACCGATGCGGGATCGACGTACAGGGTGATGCTGCCATGTCCGTTATATTCAAAGCGTAGGGCGGCGGCAACGTCCACCGAATGTCCCTTTGCAAGCTTGGAGGAGATCTCCCAATGCTTGCCGTACACGGGATCCTCACCGTACGGGACCG
Organism: Eubacteriales bacterium; assembly: GCA_045594705.1. Taxonomy (GTDB): domain Bacteria; phylum Bacillota; class Clostridia; order Oscillospirales; family CAG-272; genus SVQP01. The sequence goes on along the minus strand of JAZNZB010000078.1, from coordinate 4,915 downwards.
AGGCACCGAATTTGGTCTGGGGTCTGAGCGTCACCTCGCGCTGATAAAGCACGACCACGCCCTCCTCGCTATACACTCTTCTTCCGAAAAGTCCCTTACGGATGACACCGCGAACGCGATATTCTCCCGGAGCTGTGGGTTGGGTATCACTCCATTCACCGCCCGGACGCGCATACTCGCATTCGTACGTGGCAAACAGGACAAAGCCCGAATACTTGGGCTTATCGCCAAACGCGACCGTCTCACTCCTGAGCGCAAACTCTCCGATGCAAATTCCGCGCAGCACGAGATAGCCAAGCAACACAATCACTGCCAGTATCAGCAAAACGATTGCGCACTTGACGCATATTTTGAATATTTTGGCCGCGGGTACATACCGTCTGACCTTTTTCTCATATGCCTCGTACATCATACAATTCTCCGAAGAAAGTGTTTTTATTTTGCCAGGACGGTCAATGTGCCCGGCAGAATGGTGATCTGATAATTTGCTGTCACATCGCGACCGCTCTGGTCCACGATAAAGATCTCGGTGACCACGCTTTCGCTGACACCCACGTTTGTCTGGCTGCCCGTGATGACGTAGTACGCATCAAACGCCTGACCCTCTACCAGCTTGCCCTTGACAAGCTCAAATCCGTTCACACGCAGCGCCTTGCCGTCGTACACCTTGGACGCGCTGTCGGTCTGCAGTGTCAGCTCCACGGGACGGATACGCAGCACACCCGCATGGATGCGCACGTCGTATTGCGCCGAAATATCCTGTCCGTCTGCATCCAGAATCTGCCATGCGGGCGTATTCTGAATACTTCCCACGCTCTCAATGGAGGGCAGGGTGTAGGTCAGCACGTGTCCGCGTGCGGCAAGCACACCTGCATCATACTCGATCTCCGTGCTCTGCAGCGGGATGGCGTCATACTCCTTGGTCATGCTCTCGGTGCTGATCTCCAGCTCATACAAGTACACCTTGAGCGTGCCGCTTACGCGACGGATATCAAAATTGCTTGTCACGTCGCGACCCAAAATATCGGTCACGACCACCTCGCCCACCACGTTGGCACTTTGGCCAATCTCGGTCTGCGAGCCCGAAACTGTTGCCTTAACGGTATAGGTTTTGGCAAGCTCGGTATTCTTGAAGGTATAAGTAAAGCGATCGCCTGTCAGCTCTGTGCCATCGTACACCTTCTTGGCAGAGGTCGCACTGACGCTCAGTGTAGGCTTTCTGACCTCGATGACACCGTCACGGCGCACGATCTTGTACTGTGCCGTCACGTCGTTGCCGTCCGCATCCTCGATGCGAACCTCACCGATGGTGGACGTGCTCTGCCCTGCGTCGGTACGTGAGCCGTGCACCTCTACGTAAGCCAGCACGTGCCCCTCCTTGAGGCTGCCCTGCGTGATGATCACGTTGTCTGCACTTGCATAGTACGGCAAGCCGGTATAGTAGCCCATCACCTTGACCAGAGACAGAACCAGTGCATCATCAGGGGTATCCCCACCGCTCAACGCGGGAGTGGGATCGATTCTGACCCAGCCAAGACCCGGGATGAAAACCTCGACCCAGGCATGCGCATCTGCGCCCTTGACCTCGGTGCGAACGTTTTCGGTTGCATACGTGCTATATCCCACCACGTAGCGTGCGGGAATTCCCAGTGAACGGTACAAAAGCGTTGCCGCGCTTGCAAAATGGCGGCACACACCGCTTTTCGACTCGGTCAGGAAATAAATGACCTCATCCTCCCCTGCAGGACATTCCGGATAATCCATTTCGTACACAGCTGCCGAGCGGACAAAGGACGCCACGTCCTCGATGATGGAAAGGCGATCCGCCTTCAGTCCGTTTTGCTCGGCAATAGCCAGCAGGGCTTGCTTGGTGGATTCGGGCACTGCCAGATATTGCTCGGAGACAAATTTCGTATACTCCTGCATCTGCTCATCCTCAAGGCCTGCCGCTGCATAGCGCAAAGCCTCGGCATACGAATACTCCCAGTTGTATCCGCTCAACGCATAGGAGGTTGCAAAGGGCGAGGTGACGACGTCGTTATTTGCGCCCTCAGTGCCCTTTGCGGTATAATTGGGGATCAGATACTGACTCCCTAAGATCTCGATCTCATAAAAGGTGGGCACTTTGCCGTTGGCGGCCAGCACCTTACCCGTACTGTGCAGCATATTGTCGGACGCCAAGGGATATGCCATGGCCTCTCCCCAGCCCCAGTTTCCGGCACTCTCGCGGAAGGTATAATCTCCATAGCTCTTCCAGCGCAGATAGACCTTGCCGCTTCGATCTGCCCACACGTAGGCAGCAATGGCATCCTGATTCTGTACGTCGTTGTCCAGGCTACCGTCGTCTCCGATCTCCCCGCCCGTTGAGGGCGCGGTCTCGTACACCTCCAGTGTGCCGAACTTGTATTCAATATCGTATCGGTAGGTCACGTCCTCGCCTGTTGCCTCATCGATAATGACCACCGAGAAGGTGTTATCCGAAAAGCCGATCTCGGTCTGCGAGCCGGTAAAGAAGGGAGAGATGACGTGTCCCTGCTCCAAAGCACCCGAAAGCAGCACATACTGCTCACAGATCAGAGGCTCTCCCGTATAGGGCGCAGACTTTGAGCCCGAGGAAATAACCAGGATCTCCATTTGATCTCGGTCAATGCCGTGCACCAGCGTGATCTCATAATTGTTCGTGACGTCTTTGATGGGGGTCAAGGGATCGAACGTATCGGCTTGCACATCTATGATCTGCACGTCATGCAGCATAAATTCCACCGTATCCTCGGCATTCTTGACAGCATCCACCTGTGCGTTCATTTCATGCCCCTCGATCAGTGAGCCCTTGGTAATATACCATTTACCCACAGGCAGCTCACTGCCCGAAAAATGCTTGATGCAAGGGCTTGCCGAGACCTCGATGGGACGAGGCTTGACCTCCAGCGTGCCCACACGCACCGAAATATCGTAATAGCCGGTCACGTCTCCGCCCGTGCTGCCGTCCGCATACTCGTTGCGAACGCGTATGCCAACGTTGTTGGTTACACTGCCTACGTTGGTAATGCTTTCGGGAAAATTTACGTCCAGATAGTGGCCGTTCAAAACTTCTCCGTCCACCGTGTAGGATTCATAACGCAGAGGTGTGCCGTCGTACACCTTGGATGCACCGTAGGACGTGACTGTAATGGGTCGCTTGTTCACGGTCAGTGTACCGTAGATATATGAAATTGAGAAATTGCGGTCCGCTGAGCCAAGTTTATTGCGAATGGTCAGAGCAAAGGCGTTTTTGGCGGTACCGGGCACAGTCTGACTGCCCGAAAACGTGACGTCCATGGAATAATCCGCAGGCACCTTTCCGGTCACGATCACCCACTCCTCGTATGTCAAAGGCGAGCCGTCATAAACCTTTTGCGCATCCAGCGATTTCACTACCAGCTTGCACGGGGTCACAGTCAGCTTACCCGAACGGGTCTCCAGCTTATAATGGTTGGTCACGTCTGCGCCAATGGCGTCCACGATCTTGATGCTCACAACGTTTTCCACGCTGCCTGCATATGTCAGCGACGCGTCGTACTCGGCCTCGATCTTATGTCCCTTTTTCAGCTTGCCGCGCTTGATCGTATATTCATGGCATTCCAAGGGCTCTCCGTCAAATACCTTTTCCGCGCTGCCCGCTATCACAACCAGCTCGGAGGGTCTTGTATCGATCACGCCCGTGACGATCAGACCCATATAAATTGCCAGCAGCATCACGATGGCAAGCACCGCACTGCCGATCAGTATTGTTGAGGATTTTCTGTTCATCTCGGACATCCTTTCTGGAAATACTTCTTTGTACAGGCTCCGCCCCTAAGATCCTTCGCGGCGCAGCCCTCTTTAAGCTCCGCGTTGCGGAGCGATTCATTCATTGAGCGCAGCGAAGAATCTTGGCAAGGGCTTCTTGCTCAAGGATGACAGGGGCGGAGCGGGCTTATGCCGCTCTTTCAAATCTTCGCAAGTACTCCTTGCACAGCTTCATGCGGTCGTAACCGAACAGCTCGTCAAGGTAATTGCAAAGTCCGTCCACGCTGTTGCGTACGTAGATCGGGTTCTGTGCCTCTAACTTTCTGAACACCTTCTTGGACAGAATATCGTCCAAGGCGTCCAGCTCATCTCCGCCGCAGGCAAGGTATACCGGAATATACTGCCTGATCTGCTTCATGATTCGGTTACCGAACGTGATCTTGAATTTATCGATCATGTACGCGTCCAGCTTTTTGAGTCTGCGCGCGTTTCTGGCCGTCATGCTGTATTCTCTTTGCGCTCTTGCCACCATCGCATCAAACTGATCTGCCGAAATGCGCACCTGCGGCGAAGCGGTCGCCTCAAAAAATTGCGTTTTGCGGTCCAGATTGATGACCATGGCTCTGTCATATACCTTATCCGAGATGGCAAAGGTCGAGTCGTCGTTGTTTGCCGTTCCCACAAACCACATATTCGGGGGCAGCTTGAGTCTCCCTCCCTTGAGCAGTGCAGGGTCTCCCTTTTGCACGTCTGACACCACGTCTATATATCTCTTCTCGGGATCGGGCAATTCCAGCAGCGACAGAAATTCCGCAAAATAGTACTCCACGCGCGCGATGTTCATCTCGTCCAGCACCGTGATATACATATCCTTGCTGTAATTCGCCTCGTACATCTTCTGCAAGAGCAGCGTCTCGTTAAACTTTCCCGTGAACTCGTTATAATACCCGATCATATCGGTTCGCTCTTTCCACATGGGCTGAATGGGCACGATGACCGACGGATTGCCGATAAATTCGCCAAACGCATACGCCAGCGAGGTCTTACCCGTACCCGACATACCCTGCATGACCAGAATATGGCTGACTCCCAGGTTGGAGATAAAGCGGCGAATATCCGAGATGTCGTAATACAGCCCCAGATTCCC
>JAZNZB010000077.1:0-12695 GCA_045594705.1 Eubacteriales bacterium | reverse complement strand
AAGCCAACTTAGTAATTCAACTCCTTGGCTCACAGAACGACATGGCTACGATCCGACTTCCCTACAGCTGTTTTTTGTTGTCCCGCTATGTAACTGATTCAAAAGGATTGCAATAAAAACCTTTTTGTTATGCAAAATCTTCCCCAAAAGCGTGGCCGATTGCCAAGAAAAAGTAGTCTTTATGAGTAAGGGGGATACCCCTGCACACTTTTTTGGAAGGGGGATGATCTGATGAAAAACAAATGTTTCACGGCCGCATCGGCTGCACTTTGCCTGTTTCTTTGCCTCGGGCTTGCCGCCTGCGAACAAAAGCAGCCGCGCCCCGAGCGGCCGACGCACGAAAAGATCACGTCAAGTGCGATGGAGGACGGAGAGATCGGAACAGGCACCGTGCCGGGAGATTACATATTCCATTCGGTAGACGGTGTGCTGCTCAAATATCACATCCCCACGGGTACGGTCTCGAATGTTTGTCAGGATCCGTTTTGCACGCACGATCCGTATCAATCATCTTGCCAATTTGCCGTCGATTGGCCCGGGATGTCGGCTATCGGAAACACGCTGTATTACAGAGTGGAAATTGACGGTCAGGTCCACCTGCGCTCCTATAACGGAGACAATATGAAGGTGGAGGAGATACGCACCTCGAACGGCATGATCGGCAGCCCCTTTGCCTATGATTATTATCTGTATTTTTGGGAAAAGCTGCCCACAGGCGTTGAAGAGGAGTTTGACTATACGTATTACAGACTGGACACGCAAAGCGGCGCACTTGAAACCATTGATTGCGGGCACGCCTCCGCAAGGATCTATGACATCGAGGCAGACAGGATCGTCTGGCGATGGGGAAACGAATATTTTTCCACCGATCTTGACGGCAATGACGAGGACGTATACGTCATGAATTTCAGCCGCCCTTACGGAAAATATACGTTCAGGTGGGACTGGTCTGCAGAGGAAACATGTATCCGGGCATTATACCGCAAGGACCACACCACCGGAGAAGAGATCGTGGTTTCAGATGAAAAGCTGGATTGGTTCTACTTTTACGGCGATAAGATCCTGTATTTCAAGCAGGTAGAAAATCCCGAGATCTGGTATTCGGACGAGTACGGCACCTCTTACGATACGCTTGGTGGCAACGTGTACGTGATGAATCTGGACGGCTCGGATAAGCATCTTTTGTGCCACGTAGACGATTGCCCGATCATGGGCATGTCATCGCACCAAAACAATCAGCTTTGCAGCGGCGATTGGGTAGGGATTCTGACGTGGTGTGTCTATGACGGCGGCGTTTGGGAGTCTGATATGCTGATCGTCAACGTAGTCACGGGTGAGTACAGGTATATCAAATACAATCCGTGTGAATGATAAAAGGAGCTATGATGAAACATAAATTTTTGATCATTACATTGACCTTGATCGCACTTTTGCTCTGCTCCTGCGGGCAAAAGCAAGAACAAAGACCGGAACGAAAGCCGCTCCAAACCTTACCCGAAAGGATCACGGAAAGCGAGCTTAACAACGGAGAAATGGAAACCGGAACAGTTCCGGGAGATTACGTATACGGATCAACGACAAACCACGTCCTGATCAAATACCATATTCCGTCGGGCACGGCAACGTGGGTCTGTCAGGATCCGTTTTGCGCCCATGATTACCATTGTCCGTTCAGAGTGCCGGATCACTGGTATGCTGCAATTGGAAATATCTTGTATTACGCCAAAGAAATAGACGGTCAGTCGCATTTGCGCTCTTATGACGGTGAGAGCATGAAAATCGAGGAGATCCTGATCTCAAACGGTGTTCTGAGTCGTCTGTTTTCCTATAACTACTATCTCTATTTTTCCGAGTTGGAGGTTGTAGATCATAGTATTATCGGCACCGTCATTTACAGGTTAGATACGCAGACAGGAACGACCGACGTCATTGATTGCGATGATCCGTACGCAACGATACACGCAATTGAGGCGGGCAGAATCGTTTGGGAAAGAGGAGAAGGATATTTCTCCACAGACTTAAGCGGAGAAGACAAGCGTCCCTATACCCCCGTATTGCAGCGAGAATGGGGCAATTACGTTTACACGTGGGCACTTGACGCCAATGGTGAGTTCGTTCGTTTATCCAGAAGAGACCGTTCCACAAATCAAGAAATCGTGATTGCACAGGATTTTGGCTGGTTTTATTTTTACGGTGACAAGGTCGTGTATTGGAAACGTACGGAAACACCGAGATACGTTACCTCGGACGCCGGCAAGCAGATCAAGGATGAATGGGGAGGAAACGTTTACGTCATGAATTCGGACGGTTCGGACGCGCATTTGTTGTGCCACGTGGAAGAATTCTGCTATGGATACATGAACCCCATATCCTGCGGCGATTGGGTTGGGATCATCTCTCAAAATTACTATCCGGATGAGAATGACTGGAGCGGGGCTTCCCTAGCCTTTACCGACATACTGATGGTCAACGTTGTAACCGATGAATATAAATTGATCAAGTTTAATTCTTATGAATGACGAGGGCGCTATGATGAAACGAAAATTATTACTCATCACCCTTGCCCTGCTTTGCATCCTGCTTGCCGCCTGCGGGCAAAAGCAGCAGCGACCCGAGCGGCCGACGCACGAAAGGATTACGGCAAGTGAGTTGGAATACGGAGAAGTTGAGACCGGAACGGTTCCGGGAGATTACATGTTCCAGGCCTTTAATGGTCTGCTACTCAAATACCACATCCCCACGGGTACCGCATCGCCCGTTTGTCAGGATCCGTTTTGTCCGCACGAAAGGTTCGGATCCTCCTGTCCGTTTGCCATTAGCTCGCGCTTGATGACCTCGATTGGAAACGTTCTGTATTACAATCTGGATTCTTCATCTTCAGATGGACAACACCACCTGCGCTCTTATGATGCTGACAGCATGAAGGTAGAGGAAATTTACACCTCCAACGGGCGTTTGAGTCGCATTTTCTCTTACAATTATTATCTCTATTTTATGGAGTCTCTTCCTACCCAAGTGGAAGGCGATTTTAAAGTCACATTCTACCGCTATGAAACGCAAAGCGGCAAGCTCGAGGTCATCGACTGCGGACATCCGTTTGCCAGAATGGAGCTGATCGAGGGCGGCAGAATCGTTTGGGTGGATGATCTCGAATATTACTCCACCGATCTGGACGGGGGCGATTGGCGTGTATATGATCAAAACTATTGCCGCGAATGGGGAAAATACAAGCTGCGCTGGACGCTTGGCAAGTGGACGTATGACAAGATGTACTGCAAGGATCTTACAACGGGCGAAGAGGTGCTGATCGCAGAGGACGTGGCGGATTTCTACGTTTACGGCGATAAGCTGCTTTACGTCAAGTTCGTGGAGAATCCCAAGGTCTGGATCACGGTGGACGGAGATGATCACAAGGATCTTTACGGTGGCAACATTTACGTTGTGGACCTGGACGGAACGGATAGCAAGCGATTGTGCCACGTTGACGGTTTTGTATACGGAGGTCCGTCACCCAACAGATATAACGAGTTTATATGCGGCGATTGGGTGGGTTTCATCTCGGAAAATTATTATCAAGACAAACATGGAAATCACAACCTCACTTCTACCGACATGCTGATCGTCAACGTGGTCACGGGAGAATATAGATTGATCAAATATAATCCTTACGAATGATGAAACAACTATTATTTGAATTCAGAAAAATCGGGCTTTCCAAGCTGACGGTGGCAATCGTGCTGGTATTGCTGCTCGTGACGGGCGCGCTTGCCTACGATCAGGCGTCCAAAGCCCCCGAGTCGCAGCAAACACGACAATATGAAAAAAAGATCTCGGCCGTGATCTCGAATGCCAAGCGGCAGTATCAACAGAGCCTTTACAACGCCGAGGACAGCTATGCCACGCTGTATTTTGAGGACGTCATCGACATTTATACCGATCTCAAGGGGCTCACGATTGCCGAGCAGCCGGTCAGCGGCTGGGATACGTACCTGTCGTTTCATGCGGCAAATCCGCTGCTCTTGATCTGTGCCGTATTCCTCTCGGTGCAGCTGTTCAGTGTGGACCGCAAGACCGGCATGCACCCCATCATTTACGCATCGGCCGGCGGGCGGCTCCGATATGTCACAAGCAAAATTCTTGCCATGCTGCTCTCGGCATTCACGCTTTGCGCACTCTTTTTTGGCATCTCGCTGATCGGCATGCTGCTTGCCACGCTGCCGAAGGAAGCGACCTTTTCCTTTGCGGGGCTTGGCGAATACGTGCAAAGCTTCGGCGTCTTTCTCGGTGCGCCCTATGCCCTGCGCACCTGGCAAGCCATTCTCCTGCTCTTTGCCGTGCGCACCTCCATCGCGGTGTTTGTGTGCGCGCTGGTAGGGCTTTTGACCTATGCGCTTGGCAACCGCCTTGTGGCCTTGGTGCTCTCGCTGTTGGCTTATGCCGTCAGCCTTGTGCTTGACGGACGCACCTATCTCAACACCGACGTCATCCTTGACCATTGCAATCTGGTAGCAGCCACGGACGCAGCCACCTTCCTTTCCAGATACCAATGCGTGCGAATCTTTGGCAAGCCGATCTCGGTCGTGCCTGCCATCTTAGGTCTCTACATCGCGCTCTCTTTGCTGTGCCTTGGCGGCATCGTGCTTTTGCATCTGAAATTTGCCAATATCCGATTCAATCTTGCAGGCCGCCGCACGAAAGACGCGCGCACCGCGATTGGTGCACGCACGCTGCTTGCCTGGGAATGCAAAAAGCTGCGAAAGAGCCGCTTTGTGGTGCTCACACTTGTGCTTTTGCTGCTCATTTCTGCTGCGGGCGCATTTTGGCAGTACAAGGAGTACACAAGCAGATCCGATCAGATCTATTACGATTACGTGCAAGTGCTCGCACCCATGGACGATGCGGGGCGTTGGGACTACCTTAACGCGGAAGGCGAACGTATCTCACAGGGATACCGAAACTACTTCAAATACCGAAACGCTACGCCCGATACGCTGCCCGAAGGGGTCAGTATGATACAGATCGAAAACGAATACTACTACGCCTGCCTGCATGAGATGCCCTTTGTCAGGGTGTCCGAGGCCTGCGCGTACCAATCCGAGCGCGGTCTTGATGGGCTGACCTTACTTTACGACACGGGCTGGATGACGCTGTTTGAGTCGGGCGACCACCTGCTCTTGTTCTTGTGCATCCTGCTGACCTGTACATTTTTGGGAGCAATCGAGCATTCCTCCAAGTTCTTCCCTATCCTGTCCACCACACCGCGCGGCAGGCGGGAGACAAGCCGCGCCAAGCTGCGCTTATGCATGCTGCTGACCACCGCGTTTTTCGTGATCTTTACATTCATGCAGCTGCTGCCCATCCTGCTTGCCTACCGCTTTGAGGACGCGAATGCAACGCTGGTCAGCCTGCAGATCTACAAAAACGCTGCGCCGCACCTGACTCTTTGGCAATATGCCGCGCTGATCGTGCTTGTCAGATACAGCGCATGCTTGCTTGTGTGTGTGCTTGCGTTCTGTCTGACGGGTGTGATCAAGGTGTCCTACCTTTCTTTGATGCTGCTGACCGTGGTCGTGCAGCTGCCAAAGCTTCTGTACAACATGGGAGTGGACGTGCTGCAATACGCCAAGCTGACTGCTCTGCTCGACGGCAACGAGCTGATGCTCATGTTTATGGACGGCGGCGCGCTTGGGGCGAGTATGCTCACACTGGCCTTTGTCGCGCTCTTGGTTACGTTTTTGTGCATCAATATACGAAACAATAAGGAGACAGTGTAAATGGTTCTGCAATTTCACGATATCAATAAATCCTACGGGAAAACCCAAGCACTCAAGGGCTTTTGCGCAGAGCTTTCCGAGGGTGTGTACGCCCTGCTGGGTCCCAACGGCTCGGGAAAGACCACGCTGATGAATATTCTCACGGGCAATCTTCGCGCGGATGCGGGAAATATCACCTTCACCGACGAGGATGGACGCTGCGAAAACGTGGCCGCCATGGGCAAGGAATTCCGCGGTATGCTGGGCTTTATGCCGCAATACCCCGGCATGTACCCAAGCTTTACCTTGGAGGAATTTTTACAATACGTTGCCACGCTCAAGGACATGGGAAAGGATCTGCCCCGAAAGCAGAGAGATGCGCTGATCCGGTCGCAGATCGACGGTGTTTTGCAGGCGGTGGAGCTTTCCGACGTGGCGCGCCACAAGATCGGCTCGCTCTCGGGCGGCATGAAGCAGCGTCTTGCTCTTGCACAGGCGGTGCTGGGAGATCCCAAGATCCTGATTTTGGACGAGCCCACCGCGGGGCTTGACCCCAAGCAGCGCATTGCGGTGCGCAATTACATTTCGCGCATTGCCATGGGCAAGATCGTGATCATCGCCACGCACGTGGTGTCCGACGTGGAATTTATCGCCAAGGAGATCATCATGCTGCGCAAGGGTGAGATCATCCAAAAAGCCCCCGGCCACGAGCTTTTGCAGCAGCTGGAGGGCAAGGTGTGGACGCTGTGCGTGCCCGAGGGTGAGATCGCTGCCGTGCAAAGCACCTTTGCCGTGACCAACATCTCGGCTGCCGAGCATCAGCCCGGCATGGCCGTCCTGCGCGTGCTTTGCGACGCACGCCCCGCCCCCGACGCGTGCGAGCAATCCCCCACCCTGGAGGATTATTACCTGTACGTCTTCGGGCAGCAGGCATAAAGATAAAAGGCCTCCCGATCGGGAGGCCTTTGTTTGGTTGCGAGATTAAGTCCCGCTGCGGTAATTCTCCGCCTGCAGATTGAACATATAGGCGTATTTGCCGTTTTGTGCCATCAGCTGCTCGTGGCTGCCCGATTCGATCAGCTTGCCGCCGTCAAACATGTAAATTCTGTCTGCATGTCGCGTGGTGGATAGGCGGTGCGAGATAAAGACCACCGTCTTATCCTCGGCATAATCGTACAGCGCGCGGTTGAGCTCATATTCCGCATTTGGGTCAAGCGCGGACGAGGGCTCGTCCAAAATGATCAGATCCGCATCCTGATAGAACGCGCGGGCAATGGCAACCTTTTGCGCTTCACCGCCCGAAAGCATCATACCGTCATCCTCAAATTCGCGGGTCAGTTGGGTGTCAATGCCCTTTTCCAGCGTAGCCAGCTTACCGGCAAAGGTACTCTTGGTCAGCGCATCGATCACGCGCTTTCGTTGCTCCTGCCCGTTCTCTCCCTCTGCAAGCTCACCGCCCACCACGTTCTCTGCAATGGTGGCCGCAAAAATGCGATAATCCTGGAACACCGCAGCCACTCTGCTACGCAAATCCTCCAGATCATACTCCCGCAAATCGCGCCCGTTGTACGTAATGCAGCCCTCGGTGGGATCGTACAGCCGCATAAGCAGCTTGGTCAGCGTGGTCTTTCCGGCACCATTGTAGCCGACGATGGCGATCTTTTCACCACGCCTGATCTCCATATCCACGCTCTGCAAGGCGGTCACCTCACCCTCTTTGCTCGGATACACAAAGCTTAAGTCCTTAACACGCAGCGTCTGCAAAGGCTCGGTCATCACCGTGCCGCCCACGATCTTGGGCTTGATGCTGAAAAAGTGAATGATCTTTTTGACAAAAATGCCGTGCTGATGGTATGCCATCAGTCCTCTGCCCATTTCCTGTAAACGCCAGCTCAAGCTCCAGATGGCGTTGACACCCACGGCAAAGCCACCTAGCGTCACGCCACTTTCCGGTACTGTCAGCATTTGCCAAAGCAGGATCAGCATGACGGCATAATTCGCGAAATCCAAAATCAGCAGGAACAAAAAATCGTAGAACATATACTTTTTTCCATACCTTACCGAGTTTTCCTGCAGCTTTTCGGTGGTATCGCGGTAATCGTCGTGAAGGTTCTCGGATATGCGCGTGATGCGCAGCTCCTTGGCATAATCGGGAGTGGTATACACGCGCTTGATATAGTCGCGACGGTGACGCACGGGAGTGATCTCCTCCTCCTGCTTTTTGCTCAGCGCATTGGTGCGTTTGGAAATAAAAATGCGAAATACACCCGAGGCAAGCAGAATGCATGCAACGATCGGGCTGACACCCGCGATCACACCCGTACCTACCAGCATGGTGACGGCATTGGAGATCAAGCCCCCCGTGCCCTCGATCAGCTGGATGACGTGCGGCCAAGCACCTTGCAAGGAGAAAATAAACTCGTTGAAAAATTCGGGATCGTCGTAATTGGCAAGGTCTGTTTTTGACGCGTGCGCAAAGATTTCACTGTAAAGCTTGCGGTTGATAACCTCTCGAAAACGCGGCAACATGACCAACTGATATACGGTATGCAGCGCACGCACCACAAGCAAAGAGCTCATATACACAAGCACAAGCGCGAGGAGCTTGCCAAACACCGTACCATCTTCGATACCGTTATACAAATGCTCCGTATAAAGCAGCCCCGCAGCGGGCAAAGCACCCATCATAATGCCATAAAGCACGTTGGTGATGACGTACCAAGGAGAATAACGCCAGATTTGGCGCAGCATCCACAAGTCCGCCTTCAAAGCACCTCTCTCACGGGGCTTTTTTTGCTTTTTTGCCTTTTTCGCCTTGGTCATACACTCACCTCCCCGCCTCGGGTTTCTTGGTAATTCTCCGCTTGCTTGCGGAACATATCCGCATAGATGCCGTCACGTGCCATGAGCTGCTCGTGCGTGCCGCTCTCGGCAACTCTACCGCCATCGATCAGGTAGATTTTATCTGCAAGCACCGCGCTTGACAGGCGGTGAGAGATAAAGATCACACCGCAGTCAGCACAGGCGTCCAGCATGGTGCGGTACATTTCGTACTCTGCAATAGGGTCAAGTGCCGAGGAAGGCTCGTCCAATATGACAAAGCGGTTTTTCTTAGCGTACACGTGAGCGATGGCCAGCTTTTGCGCCTCACCGCCCGACAGCATCACACCCGCGGGATCGAATTCCCTTGTCATGCAAGCGTCAAGGCCGCCATTCTCGCACAGCTTATCCCAAATCCCCGCACTTTGCAGGGCGCGTGTGATATTCTCCTCATCTCCTTCTGCACGACGAGAGAGCGTCACGTTCTCGGCGGCACTGACCGCAAACAAATGAAAATCCTGCATGACTGCCGCAAACATATCACGCCACTCGCGCACGTCAAACGATTTGATCGGTACGCCACCGTATGTAATCTCGCCCTCGGCATCATAAAGTCGCAACAGCAGCTTGACCAAGGTGGACTTCCCCGCACCGTTTGCACCCACAATGGCAATGCGCTGCCCTGCGCCAAAGGTCATGGAAACGTCCTGCAAGGTCGGTGCAGACGCACTTTCATACTGAAAAGTCACGTGATGCAGCGTAATATCGCCACCCTCGGGCAAGGGAGCATCACCGTCGGTAATCTTCGGCTGATACTCCAAAAATTCACGCATGGTGTCAATATAACGGGCATTATTGCGAAAATTCATAAATTCATCCAATGAATCAAGCAGCACCCCCGAAATGCGCATGGTGGTATTGAGCACCACAAAGCAGTCGCCAAATCCCATCAGCCCCTGCACCACTGTACGCCAAACGGCATATACCGTAGTCAACACGGTGGGAAGCACGTTGCCAAACACAATGCAGCTGCACTCAAGCAAGGTCAAAAGCCCACCCTTTTTCGCATGGATACGGCGACAGGTCTCGGAGGCGTCCTTCATGTATTTGAGCAAATAGGTTGGCATGGCGGTCAGGCGCAGCTCTTTGGCGTAATCCGCTACAAAAAAGACGCGATGCGGATACCCCTTGCGGCGGTCGATCCGGCGGATCTCCATATCTTTGTCATGCACGCCCTTTTGGTATTTGGCACGGAGCGGAATGGTGACAAGAGGAATCAGCGCAAACAACAAAAATACGGGATGCACCGAAGCCACCAAGCTCACACAAAGTACAAGGTCAACTACGCACCAAAGAATACCCGCCACGTTATCAAGCACGTTCATGGCGCGATCGTCCGCCTCGCCCAGTGCCTTGACGAATTTGTCAAAAAATTCGGGATTTTCATAGCAAGCAAGCTCCACCTTGTCAGCATGAGCAAAAATCTTTAAGTTAACCTGCTGCCCAACCGCATATCTGCGCTTCTCATAGTACAGCTGCCAGAAAGCATTGTTGACTAGATCCGCTGACAGCTCAAGAGCCACAAACAGTATCGCCATCCATAAAATATCGAAAAATCCTTTCCCTTCACCCACAGCATTGAGCGCGTACTGCAAAAGATACGTAGAACCCAAAAAGTAGGTTGCGCTGACCAAGACTGTCATGAAAAGCCGCAACGGGATCAGCCAAGGATCCACGCTGTGTATGATCTTCAGCATATACAGATTGTTCTGCACCACGCGCCGCATGGGTAGCTTGTCCTGCTTGGACTTTTTGTCCTTTTTCTTTTGTTTTTTCTCTTTCGCCAAAGCCTATCACGCTCCTTTCATCTATATAGTGTATAAAATCCGAAAAAGGTTAGGTGAAATGTAAAAAATATTCACAGTACCACACAAATTTTAGCATACTCCGCCCCGCTCTGTCAAGCAACCGTTGGTATGGGTGGCAAACCGATCGGTTGAGAGGCGCGAGGCCGCGACGCGAAGGCTTGCTCCCGCCCCACCTCACCCGACAAAACAAAATCCCTTGACACCCGTGGGCAAACAGGCTATAATAAAATTAACGAATGGCAAGGAGGTGGC
Organism: Eubacteriales bacterium; assembly: GCA_045594705.1. GTDB lineage: Bacteria > Bacillota > Clostridia > Oscillospirales > CAG-272 > SVQP01. The sequence goes on along the minus strand of JAZNZB010000077.1, from coordinate 2,002 downwards.
AAGATGAACACGCAAAAGCACCGCGCGGGATTGGTTTCGGTTTCGTTCCGCAAGCATTCGCCGCGCGAGATTCTGTGCGCGATGAAGGGTGCGGGACTTTCTTATATTGAATGGGGCAGCGACGTGCACGCCCCCTGTCACGACGAGGCGCGTCTTGACGAGCTGGTCGCGCTCATGAAGGAGTTTGATGTGCGTTGCTGCTCGTACGGCACGTATTTTCGTCTGGGGCAGACACCCATCTCCGAGTTAGAGCCTTACATTCTTGCTGCCAAGACCTTGGGCACGGACACCTTGCGCGTGTGGTGTGGCACCAAATCGGGCGCGGACATGAGCGAAGGCGAGGTCGCGTCGCTTCTTGCCGATTGCCGCGCAGCGGCCGAGATGGCCAAGGCGCACGGTGTCACGCTTTGCACCGAGTGCCACATGGGCACCCTTACCGAACGCCCCGAGGACGCGCTTTGGCTGATGAGAGAGGTCGCGTCGCCGCATTTTCGCACCTACTGGCAGCCGTTTCAATGGCGCACGGTTGCGCAAAACCTCACATATCTGCGCACTCTTGCCCCTTACGTAACCCACCTGCACGTATTTCAATGGAAGGGCGCGGCGCGCTATGCCCTTTCCGAGGGATTTAGCGAATGGCAGGACTACCTGGCACTTTTGCAGGAATCGCACACGCTCCTGCTTGAATTCATGCCTGACGACAAGCTTGAAACGCTCGGCGCAGAGGCCTGTTCCCTGCGCGCCATCATAGGAGAACGCGAATGAAAGCCATCTTTTTATGTAACTCCCCCGACAACGTGCGCCGCGTATACGACGCGGCAGCCATATCTCGCCTGCGCGCACTCTGCGCGCTTGAAGAGCGTATTTATACCCTCGCAGATCTTGACGCAATCCCCGAGGACACCGAGATCATTTTCTCAACCTGGGGCATGCCGATCCTGACCGAGGCACAGATCGCGCAATATCTGCCCCGCCTGCAATGCGTTTTTTATGCCGCAGGCAGCGTTCAGGCCTTTGCGCGTCCCTTTCTTGCGCGCGGCGTGCGCATCTTCAGCGCATGGGCGGCCAATGCCGTACCGGTTGCCGAATATACGGTAGCGCAGATCGTGCTTGCAAACAAAGGCTTTTTTGCGCAGGCAAGAGACATGAAGATCCACCAACCCGCTCCGCGCAGCGTAGCCTATCTTGGCAATTACGCGCAAAGCGTGGGCTTGATCGGCTGCGGCATGATCGGCTCGCTGGTGGCAGAGATGCTCAGATCCTACGCACTTGACGTGTACGTTTACGACCCCTACCTTTCCCCCGAAAAAACAGCCGCGCTTGGCGTGACACCCTGCGCCTTGGACCGGCTTTTCGAGCAATGCGCGGTGGTATCCAATCACCTGCCCAACAATCAAGAGACGCGCGGCATGCTGACCTACGCGCAATTCTCGCGCATGCGCCCCTACGCTGCTTTTCTCAATACCGGTCGCGGTGCGCAGGTGGTGGAGCCCGATCTGATCCGCGTACTCCGGGAGCGTCCCGATCTGACCGCCATCCTGGACGTAACCGACCCCGAGCCGCCCGTGCAGGGCTCTCCCCTCTATTCCCTGCCGAATTGCATTCTGACCCCGCACATTGCGGGCAGTCTTGGCAACGAGGTGTGGCGCATGTCTGCCTATATGGCGGATGAGTTCGCGCTTTATGTAAGCGGCAAGCCCACGAGATACGAGGTCACAGAGCAAATGCTTGCAACCATGGCGTGAAAATTTGATAAATAAAAAAGCAAATAGCCCCGATGCAACCGTATCGGGGCTTTTATTCATATAGTCAGCAAAAAGCGAAACACACGGACACACGGGAATCTCGCGCTTTGCGCGAATATTCGCACGCGCTGCGCCTGGAGAATGTCTCGCTGCGCGAGCCGCTCTCCGATCTTCGAGCGGCGAATGCGAACCCGCAATGCAAGCCTTGCGGCTTGCATTGCCGGGTGAGATTCCTCGTACGGGTCACCAATACAAAA
>JAZNZB010000076.1:0-17236 GCA_045594705.1 Eubacteriales bacterium | reverse complement strand
GACTTATCGCCGTATTCATATTCATTTCAGTAAAACAGAATGGACATGTAGGGCGGGGGCTTGCTCCCGCTGCTTTTTTGTAATACTAATCTCCGCTCTCCAATTCTTCCAACCGATTCTCCAGCTCCTCCAAGCGGCCCTCCAGCGCATCGCAAGCATCCTCGCAATCGTCACGCACGCAGGAAAGCTCGTCCATCTCGCAGCGCAGATCATCCATGTCCTGCTCAAGCTTTCTGATTTTTTCTTCAAGGCTGCTCATAAATCCGCTCATTTTGATCTTGGGCGTACCCTCCAAAAGCTCGATCTGTTCAAGCTCAAACGACGCTCCCTGGCCTTCAATCGGGTCAAGGCGAAGCCCTGTCAGCGTGCCGTGCCAGAAGCCGTTATTTGAGGTGTCAATGTAAATATCCTGCATCTGACCGGTGGCCAGATAATGTACGCTGAAGTGACGCTGTTCGGTGTAGTCCTCGCAGCCGGGTGTTTTGAAATACAATTTCATTTCAGCATTGATGTGTGCGTTTGCGCTCATGTCATACCAAGGCTTCCTGTTCTGATCAAACAGAGTCGTCTTGATGCGCAGATGCAGGTATCTTGCGCGGTCAATATTCAGATTCAGATCGTCACGCACCAGCATGGGATCCCAGACTTGGCGCATAGCCTTGACGGGATCGGACAAAAAGGTAATGCCGGGCAGCTCTGGGCACAGCTTGGCGTTTTTGAGCACGATAGTCGGTTGCTTTATGCCCTCCAGCTTGTCATCGTTCTCCTTGTGTACAATCTTTTCCTTGTACGCATCAGCCTGCATTTCAAACATGACCTCTCCCTGTGGCGAAATCAGCATGACGGATTCGATCTCCGTGCGTCCATGACCGTCAGCAAACGGATCTATACGCAAGCCTGTCAGTATGCCGCAGAACAGGGGATGATTCACGGCAAGATCCAGCGTCATTTTATTGCCATTGGGATAACCTGTACGTATAGATTTATATTCATCCCAGTTTGCATTTTCGCGGGTTGTAAAGAAAACCTGCAGCGCATGATGATTGCGGTTTCCCGTGGTGGAAAGCTTGATCAGAATGCGACTGACTCCGTCAAGCCCAATGCTCAACCCCGCGATGATGCATTGCGGGTCAACGATTTCCCCCACCTTCCGCTCAACGGGTACCGCTTTCATGCAAAGTGCACCCTTGTCGTCCATGACGTGCAGACCGTCCGGCTTCCATTTCTTTTTATCCTCTGCAGACATGTTGGAAAAATCAAAGCTTGCCACGCGCGGTGCTTCGCGCAGCATGATTTCCTTGGAGGCACCCTCGTCCTTGGCGGTCAGCATCTCAAGCAATCGCTCCAAGGATGCCACGCGCCGCTCAAGCTCACCGTCGCTTGCCTTGGGCGCGGAAAGTCCAAGCAGCTCGTCGGTTGAAATGCCGAAGAGCTTTGCTAAGCGTGGAATTTGTTCAAGGTCGGGATTTGCCACCCCGCGCTCCCATTTGGATATCGCCTGTGCAGAGATCACCAACTGCTCAGCCAGCATTTCCTGCGTCATGCCGCGCTCCTTGCGCAGCGCACAGATCTTTTCACCAATATTCATGTACCCGTAGCCCCTCTCGTTTTGTTGTGCTTTCATTGTACCATACCCGGCAAAATCCGTCAATGACTTGTTTTTCCAGTAGCTAAACCGTGGGTTTAGTAGAAAATATTCGGAATGGTTGTAGGGGCGATCAGTGATCGCCCGCAGGCGACCGCAGGTCGCCCCTACGGCAATTTTGGAATATTTGTATGGTTTACTCCTCCGCCAGATCAATGACCTGTGTGCCGTCGATCATGAGGTAATGCTTTTTGACACAGCGCAGGGAAGAGATCCAACCGCGCACGATGATGGTTTTGAATATGTTGGTGTCGTAGCCCCCGGGGCCCATGTTGTTCCATAACCAGGAGGGCGTCGGCCACAGGCAATAGGTGGGATGGATGATCTCATAGACCTCCTTTTCCACGCCGCCCTGACCGTGATGCGCCATCTGCACGTAATCCGCGCGCAAAAGGGCATGATCCACGGTGTTGATCAATTCTTTCCCGCCGTCCGGCTCCAGGTCACCAAGGAACAGAATGCTCTTGCCGTCTGCCTCAAAGCGGAATACCGTGGAGGAATTGTTGATGTAATCGAACGCGGTGTTATAGGTGCGCAGCACGCGTACGGTCACGTTCCCGTCGTCAAAAGCGTATACGTCACCTGCGTTTACCGTTACCACGGGGGTCAGTCTGTTTGCGATCGCCTCGCGGAACATGCTAAGCCAGACCTCGGTGGAGTTGTGGTTCTGCATTGGCTCCCAGCGTATCAGATATTCGTCGGGCGGGAAATTGTAGTACACCGCATCCACCCGGATATCGGGGTGCTTTTGCAGCATTGCGATAAAGCATGCAAAGTGATCGTTATGAAAATGCGTCAAAAACCAGGCCGTTACGTGGCCGCCAAGGGCTTTGAGATATTCATAGAGGTAGGGCTCTTCGCTGTCAAAGCCGCCGTCCACGACAATCAGCGTGCCATTGGATTCCAAGATGAACGAGGTGTTGATGGTATCTGTGACAGATTTGAGAAAATGAAGCTTGGCCATAATTCGATCCTTTCTTATTCGGTCTGCGAGGTCAGCGTGACGATGACAAGCTCGGGCCTGTTATTGAATCGCAGCGGGAAAGAGCTTTGTCCGATGCCGCGGCTGACTACCATGCTGGAGTTCTGATAGGTATAAACGCCGCAATCGTATTCGGGCAGCATCCCCTGGCCGGGCGCGTACAGTCCGCCAATCAGCGGCAGGCGCGCCTGACCGCCGTGCGCATGTCCCGAAAAGGTCAGGTCAATCTGCGCCTCGGCATACCGCCAGAAGTATTCGGGGCGGTGCGAGAGAAGAATGGTGTATCCGTCCGTGCCCGCAAGCTCACGCAGCTGCGCGGATGAGTGCAGCGTGCCCTCAAAGTTCTCGTCGTCCACGCCAAGCAGGGTAATGCTTGCGCCCCCGCGCTCCAGCGTAACCGCCTTGGCACGCAGGATCTCCACGCCTATCTCACGCATCTGTGCTTCAATCTCATAGTATTCCATGCGATTGAGCGCACATTCGTGGTTGCCCGTGACAAAATAGCAGGGCGCGATCTGCACGGCCTTTTCCAAAAACTCCAGTACGATTGGCACGTTTGGCGTTTGCGCATCTATGGTGTCGCCCGTCAGCACAATGATGTCGGGCTTTGCATCCTTGAGCATGGAGAGCAGCTTTTGGTTGCCCTCGTCGTATTCCGCGTTGTGCAGGTCTGCCACCTGCGCGATGACAAAGCCGTCAAACTCATGCGGCAACCGCTCGCTTGCAACCGTGTAATCGGTACGCTGCAGCGCGGTGTTTGCCCACAGTACCCATGCCGCAAACGCTGCCGCAAGCAATATGGCAACGCAGGGCAGGATGATCAGTAATTTTTTCTTTGTGCTCATATATTACAGGTTGTAGTATTTCTCAAATTCCGCAGGATGGGGAATGGCTGCCATGGCGCGGCATTCCTCTCGCTTGGATTTGATAAAGCTGTTGATCAGCTCGATCGGGAATACGCCGCCCTCGGTCAGGTAGTCGTGGTCTGCCTCCAGCGCGTCCAATGCCTCGGGCAGAGAGGTGGGCAGATGATGCAGCTTGGCCTTTTCCTCGTCCGAGAGGTGATAGAGGTTGACGTCGTAGGGACCCCAGCCGTTTGCGTGCGGGTCGATCTTGTTCTTGACGCCGTCAAGTCCCGCCATCAGAATGGCTGCATAACAGAAATAAGGATTGCAGGTCGCGTCGGGATTGCGCAGCTCGAAGCGACGCTTGTCGGGCGACTTGGCGTATGCGGGGATACGGATGACTGCACTTCTGTTGGAGGTTGCGTAGCCGACCGTGACGGGTGCTTCGAAGCCGGGAACAAGACGCTTGAAGGAATTGGTGCTGGGGTTGGTCAGTGCACAAAGGGAAGCGATGTGCGCTAAAATTCCGCCCATAAAGTAGTGCGCGGTCTCGCTTAAGTGCGCATATCCGTTGTCGTCCGAGAATACGGGAACGCCATCCTTGAACAGCAGCATATGCACGTGCATGCCGCTGCCGGCCTCGCCGTAAATGGGCTTGGGCATAAACGTCGCGGACTTGCCGTATTTGAGCGCGGTGTTGTGAATGATATATTTGATCATCATGGTCGCGTCAGCCATGTGTACCACCTCGCCAAGCTGCGGCTCGATCTCGAACTGACCGGATGCCGCCACCTCGGGGTGATGATAGTTGATCTCAATGCCTGCGTCCAGCATGTGCATGCACATCTCACTTCTTGCTTCATACGCGCGGTCAAAGGGCTTGGCTACGTGGTAAGCCTTTTGCTTGGGCACGATGACGCCGTGCCCCTGGGAATCGCTGTTCCAATAGGACTGCTCGGCATCCACGTGCGCGCCGATATAGTTGGGGGAGACCTCCCAGCCCACGTTGTCAAACAGATAGAATTCAAATTCGGGCAAAATCTTCATGGTATCCGCCACACCGCTTGCCTGCATATGCGCAACGGCTGCCTTGATGATATTTCTGGGATACTGTGAGAGAGGCTTGTTTTCGGGGCTTGCGATGATCATGGCATCGCCCGTCATGGAAAGCGTGGGAATCTCGCAGAAGGGATCGATGACAGCGGTGTCGGGGTCGGGAATAAATACCATGTCGCTCTTTTCCACCACGGCGTAGCCATAATTGGAGGCATCAAAGCCGATGCCGCTTTTCATGACGTCCTCGGAAAAATTCTGTGCGGGAATGGTCACGTGACGGTATTGACCGGCCACGTCCACCATCTTGAAATCCACCATTTTGATCCCATTCTCACGGATCATGCTCATGATATCCTGTACGTTCTTTGCCATTGTTTTGCTCCTTTACTTTGATTTAATAAAGTATATAACACTATTATAGCATATTTTCGGCAATCGTCAAGAAATGTGTGATAATTTTAATAAATATATTGACAATTTTAAGAAATATGTTGACAAACCGAATAAAATCGACTATAATTGGATAAGCAACCAAAGTTGTTTATTTTTTGTGCTTATCATATATTTGAGAAAGGAGCTCGTATGGATCTCAGGATCATCAAGACCAAGCAGCAGATCAAGCAAGCCTTTTTGTCCCTGCGTGCACAGTACGCACCCGAAAAGATCAAGGTCAAGGACATTTGTGAGCGTGCGATGATCAACAAGACCACGTTTTATAAGCATTACGTGGATTCGCTGGCCTTGGCAAACGAAATTGAAGAGAATTGTATTGAAAAGCTGATGAATGCTTTTTCTGAAAAAAAGAATCTGTTTGAGTCTCCCAAGGCTTATGTGCAGGGGTTACTTTCAGCTGTGGAAAAGCAGTCGGAGGAGCTGCGCATGGTATACAAGGGCAGAATGGATGCCTTTGTGGCAAAGCTGGAGGGAAAGCTGATGCAGGCTTATGAGGGAAATGAAAATAACACAGAGCGCCGCATGACTGCAACCTTTATGATCAGCGGTATGGTGCACGTGCTGGGGCAATGGCTGCTTGGCGAGGATGGCAAGCGCATGGATCTTGCTACCATCGCTGCATACATGGAGCGCCTGACGGGTAATCTGATTCCCTCGAATACTTAAAAAGGTGGAGAACTGATGGAAACAATAAGACTTGACGGCGCGGCTATCCGCACGCTGCTTTTGGGCGGAGTGCAGGGCTTGCGCGCACATATGGAGGAGATCAACGATCTCAACGTTTTTCCCGTTCCGGACGGTGATACCGGCGTCAATATGACCAAAACGCTGGAGGGCGGCTTGGCCCGTCTTTCTGATGAGGATACGCTGGGCGGTCACATGGCCAACTTTTCACGCGGCTGCGTGCTTGGTGCGCGCGGCAATTCGGGCGTGATTCTTTCGCAGTACATAGCGGGCGTTGCCGCTGCTGTGGCAGATTGCGAAAGTATGGACGCATCAGAGTTTGCAAAGGCCCTTGAGGCGGGTGTTGCACGCGCTTATCACGCGGTTGCAAATCCTGTGGAGGGTACCATTCTGACCGTGTTCCGTGAGAGCTCGGAGTATACTGCCAAGAATGTGACCGAGGACACCACCTTTGAGCAGCTGTTCGAGATCCTGATCGAGCAGGCACAGCACACGCTGGCCAAGACCAAGGAAATGCTGCCCGTGCTTGCACAGGCGGACGTTGTGGACAGCGGCGGTGCAGGGTATCTGGCCATGATCGTGGGTATGTATGATGCGCTGAGCGGCAAGGAGATCCTGATCGGCGGCTATGACGAGCAAGCGCCCGTGGCAAAGCCCGCGATCAATTATGACCTCTTTACCACAGACAGCCCGCTGGAATGGGGTTATTGCACAGAGGTGCTGGTCAGATTGCAGCGCGCAAAAGGTGATCCCGAAGCATTTGATCTGGAAGGCTTCCGTGCGTCTCTTGAAGCAAAGAACTGCAATTCCATCGTCGCACTGCGCGACGGTGACGTGCTCAAGGTGCACGCGCATACCATGGTGCCTGCCGACGTGCTGCTGCTTTGCCAGCAGTATGGCGAGTACCTTGAGGTCAAGATTGAAAATATGAGCCTGCAGCATTCCGAGCGGACGGTTGCGGAGCAAAAGAAGAAAAAGATCCACAAGCCCTTTGGTGTGATCGCGGTTGCCAGCGGTGAGGGCATGCACGCGCTCTTTACCGAGCTGGGCGCGGATATCATCATTGATGGCGGACAGACCTCCAACCCAAGCGCACAGGATTTTGTGGATGCGATCGGTCAGCTGGACGTTGATCACGTCATTATCCTGCCCAATAACGGCAACATCCTGCTCACGGCTCAGCAGGCAGCAGATCTGTGTGAGGACGTGGACGTACGCGTTGTACCGACCAAATCCTTCCCGCAGGGCTACACTGCCTTGGCAGTCTTTAACGGTGCGATCGAGGATGCAGACGAGCAGGTTTCCGATATGACCGATGCCAAGGACGCTGTGGTTTCGGGCGAGATCACCTACGCCATCCGCGACACCGTGATTGGTGACGTGGCGGTTAAGAAGGACGAATCGATCGGCATTCTGGACGGTGAGCTGGTTTGCTCCTGCGCGGACGAAATCGAGGCAATGCTTGCCATGATCGGTGCGATCGAGGACATTGAGGATCGCGAAATTCTGACTCTCTTCGTAGGCGAGGGCGTTTCGGAAGACGAGAGAGTTGCCATGACCGAGGCGATCGAGGACGCTTACGAGGATCTGAGCGTGGACGTATTTGTCGGCGGACAAAAGGTTTATCGCTATCTGATCGCTGTTGAATAAATGGAGGTATATATGGCTACTTATAAAATCGCAATAGACACGCTGGGCAGCGACAAGGGCCCTGAGATGATCGTGCAGGGTGCTTTGATGGCACTTGCCGAGAACCCCGAGCTTTCCATTGTGCTGTTTGGTGACGAGCAGGTCATCGGTGCAGAGCTTGCAAAGGCCGAATACGACCGCGACCGCATTGAGATTGTGCACGCGCCCGACGCCATTACCAATTACGACAACCCCATGGAGGCCATCTTCAAAAAGACCGAGTCCTCGCTGGTAAAGGCCCTGCAGGCGCTTGCCGCACGCGACGACATTCTGGGTCTGATCAATGCAGGCAGCACGGGTGCGCTGATTGCAGGTGCGCTTCGCTACGTGCCCGCAAAGCCTTTGCGCAGACCTGCGCTTGCAGCCATTCTGCCCGCAGCCAAGGGTGGATTTACCTGCCTTGTGGATACGGGGGCCAACATTGACTGCACCGCTTCCATGCTTGTGGACTTTGCGCACATGGGCGCGGATCTGATGAAGCAATGCTACGCGATTGAAAATCCCCGCATCGGTCTGCTCTCCAACGGTGCGGAGGAGACCAAGGGTAATAAGCTGGTCAAGGAGACCCACGCGCTACTAAAGGCGGATGCCGAGCTCAATTTCGTGGGCAATATCGAGGGCACAAACGCGCTTTCGGGCGATTGTGATGTGCTTGTCGCAGACGGCTTTGCAGGCAACCAGGTGCTCAAGAATTCCGAGGGCATTGCAAAGAGAATTATTACCGATATCGTGGTATACGGCAAAAAGACCGGCAATCCCGAGATCATGAAGCTTGTGGGATACCTGATGAGCATTTACGACTTCAACTCGCTTGGCGGCGCGCAGCTGCTTGGCGTTGGGAAGCCCATTATCAAAGCGCACGGCGCTGCTAACGCAGATTCGATCAAAAACACCTCTGCCATTATGCTCAATGTCGCAAGAAACAAGGCGATGTTTGACGGTAAGGATAACAGATAACATCATCTAAGACAATAATCAAAGGAGTCAGTTATGGAAATCAAAAGAAAAGTCATGTGCACCTCCACAGGCTGTATCGAGTACGCCCCCGAACGCTATAAGAAGTACGACATTGATATCATCCGCATCCACGTCCATTTCAAGGGCAAGGAATACTTAGAGGGTCTTGACCTTGATCCCGATGCATTCTACAAGGAGCTTGAGGTTCTGGAGGATGCCAAGAACAATCTGCCCAAGACCGCAATGCCCAGCCCCGAAAGAATCAGAGAGCATTTCCAGAAGGCTTACGACGACGGCTACCGTGAGGTCATCGTCATCGCCATCAGCTCGTACCTGGGCGGTACCTACAACCTGATCCGCCTGACCGCAGAGGAGTTTGCAGACAAGATGAACATCATCGTCATCGACTCCAAAATCACCTGCTTTGGTGAGGGTATGCTGGCCATCAAGGCTGCTGAGATGATCGAAAAGGGGATTCCCACCGAGACCATTCTCAAGGAGATCGCCTGGATGATGAAGCACCAGGAATTTTTGGGCGTTGACGCAAAGCTTGACTACCTGATCTACAACGGCAGACTCAAGGGCGGTAAGGCGCTGATGGGCAAGATGCTCAACATTTGCCCCGTGGTACATTTCACGCACGACGGCGAGCTTTGCGCGCTGCAGAGCGTTCGTACTCCCAAGAAGGCACTGGCAAAGACCTGCGAGATCTTGAAGGAAATGATCGGCGACCGCGATCCTGCCGACTATCTGCTCTGGCACACCTACACCGGCCCTTCGCTGCTTGAAGAGCTGGTTGAGATCGAAAAAAAGTACGACATCCACACCAACCACGAAAAGGTCATCACCTCTCCCGTCAGCGGATGCCACAACGGTCCTTGGCTGGCCGGCTACGGCTTACTCTTCCTGCGTCGTGAGGATGAGCCTTTAGAATAATTTTGCCTATGCAAAACGTCAGAATCGTCAAGGTAGAAACGGGCGCACAAAGAAAGGCCTTTGTCCGGTTTCCGTTAAGACTTTATCAGAATAATCCATACTTCGTACCGCCGCTTTACGGTGACGAAATGGCACAGTTCAAGAAAAATCATGCCTACAGCGATACCTGCGAGACCGTGTTTTTCCTTGCCATGCAAGAAAAAAAGGTGGTTGGACGCATCCAGGGCATTTTGCAGCGTCAGTCCAATGAGCTGCGAAGCGAGAAGCGCGTGCGCTTTACCCGCTTTGACGCGATCAACGACCTGCAGGTTGCCAAAGCACTGTTCGAGGCCGTGGAGAATTGGGCGAAAGAGCAGGGCATGGATACCGTTTGCGGACCGCTCGGCTACAGCGACCTGGAGCGCGAGGGTATGCTGATCGAGGGCTTTGATCAGCTTTCCACCTTTGAAGAGCAGTACAATTACGACTACTATCCCGCGCTGCTGGAGGCTTGCGGCTATGGCAAGGAGATCGACTGGTTCGAGTTCCGCCTGCGCGCTCCAAAGACGCCCAACCCCATGCTCGGACGCGTGGCACAGCGTGCGCTGGAGCTTTCGCATCTGCACGTGGTGGACAGCTCCAAAATGTCCAAGAAAAAGTACATCCAGACCTATAAGGACAGCTTTTTCGAGTGCCTGGACGAGTGCTACCGTCACCTCTATGGCACGGTGCCGTTTACCGAGAACATGAAAAAGCAGATGATCGATCAGTTTATTCTGATCCTCAACAAGGAATATCTTGTGGTCGTTTGCGACGAGAACGAGCGCGTGGTCGCGTTTGCACTCTGCATTCCCGGCATCGGCAAAGCACTGCAAAAGAGCGGCGGCAGACTGACTTTGCCTGCCATCTGCAAGGTGCTGCACAGCTCGCAGCATCCAAAGACCTTGGATCTCGGATTGATCGGCGTGCTGCCCGAATATCAGAACGCGGGCATCAATGCAGTCATGCTGGTGCAGCTGACCGAAATGCTGGCAAGCGGCAAGGTCGAATATGCCGAAACCAACCTCAATCTTGAAACCAATACCCAGGTCATGGCGCAGTGGAAATACTTCGATGCAACCCAGCACAAGCGCCGCAGATCTTACATTAAGAAACTCTAAATAGGGAAGATGATTTGTGGGGAAATACGCTCCCGTTATGCTCATTCCGACCGTCCGTTTCGTAGGGGAGGATATCATCCTCCCGCACGTAATGATTTAGGTACGCGCTCGGAAAAATGCGATCATAAACCCTTTACGGGCGGGCGGATGATATCCGCCCCTACATCAATGAATAATATGAAAGGATTATATCATCATGCTTGAAAAACTCACCGAAATCATTGGCAGAGTCAACCCCGGAATCGACGTTTCCACGGTTACCCCCGAGACAAAGCTCATGGAAGACCTCAAGCTGGACTCTCTTTCCATCATGCTGCTTGCAATGGAGATCGAGGCAGCATTCGGCTTCCAGTTCACCGAGCCCGTCAAGTTCGAAACCGTCAAGGACGTGTGCGATTACCTTGCCACCAAGGCATAAGAGCAAAATTGCATAAGGAAAAGAGGTCTGCGCGAGACGCGCGGACCTCTTTTATCTTTTGGGTAAATTGCAGGGGGACGGCGCCTCGACGTCCCGTTGTATTCGTAGGGCGGGGGTTTGCTTCCGCAGAATCAGTCAAAATACACCTTTCTGCGCTGTACATACTTCCACCCGCAGTCATCTTCTATGAACTTTGCAAGGGAGCTGCTGATATAATCGAGATCCGAATCATCATAAGAAATATAGACGATCTGATAGGTTTCATCATTTGTGCCGATCAAGGTCATGTATTTCGGATAATACAAATGCTGATACTGATCAAACGATAAAACACGAAACGTAAACCCATCTACCTCGGCATAAGGAGAACAGGTGTAATCGCACTCCTCCATATCCTCGGTTTGAAAAATGTAGGTTTGATCAAGCAGCGCCTTTTGCTCCTTGTACGCCTGCTCGTCATAGGTACAGAGCAAGGTATCTGACTCCCATGCGAATATCATCGCGCTGGCAAAATAATAGTAATAGTCAATTTTTTCCGGATCTCCGATCTCATCAAGCGTTGGCATAGTTTCAAGTTTCTCGGTGGCATCTGTGTAGGGAGATATGGCGCCATCATCCGAATAGTGGTCTATCAACGCAAATTCCCCCCAAGATAGCACTGTGAAAAAGAATATGACAAACCCAAACACAAATATGCAACAACACGTGATTTTCCATCCAAGCTTGATCTTTGAAAGCCCGGTTGCCCATACCGCCAACAATGCGAATATGGGAAGTATCAGGCTTATTACGTATGCAGGCGTAAAAAGAGTATTGGCAAACAGTAATATGATCATGAAGCCCAGCGCAGCCAATGGAATGATACTGGAAATCACCAACAGCACAATATTCGTTTTTGTAAGTCGCTCCTTTATTCTCATGTCGTACTCCTTTGTTTCATCATTGCAGCCAATGCCCAACTTCCTTCAATGACAAGTCTGCCACCAACCAGTGCAAAGACGATCTGCAATCCCAGCAGCGTCAGCGCAATCGGGATCAAAAACACCCACGTTTCAACCTCCAAGCACAGGTATATCCCAATGCTGCTTGTGATGAGAAGTGCAGAACCCATGAAAGACAGAATGCAAGTGATCAGACGCTGCACCTTGTGGGTATCGCATAAAAAGATCTCGTCGATCAACGTGTGCAAAAACGAAATGACTCCGTAATAGCAACAGTAAACAGGGAAGAAAAACATCAGTCCCATGATAAACGTGCCCCCAAAGGCCGCGAGCATTTGTAACAAGCTCTGATCGGATAGCGTAAAGATCACGAAAATGATATGAGCAGGGAGCGGCAGTACATATAAAGTCAGCCATATGGGAACGTAGATATACCATTTTCGCAGAACTGTGTCTTTCATGTAATCTCCTTTTGTATTCAGTACGTGATTCTCAAAAAATCAAAAATTGCTCAACACATCCGCAAACGCGTACAGAAATGCCATAAAAACCGCTGCCGAGGCAACCGTTTGCCCACCGCCCGTCAAAACGCAGCATTTCCAATCTGCAAGCTTTACTTTTTTCGTGATCAACCCTTCGATCAGCACGATCCCCCATGCCGCGAACCATGAAGCATGCAGCAAAAAGCCTATGAATTCAAACGCGAAGATATGCATCAAAAAGCCAAGTGCAGTAACCAATGCAGCCAAAACCGATGCTGCAGCCAAAGTGACCATTATGGCTTTATGTGAGTTTGTCTTCATAAATCGTTTTCTCCTATTTTTGTTATGGTTTTGATTTGAATAAAAACTTTCTTTCGCGTTGCATTACTTTTTGAGATTTGCCACATATTCATTCTCCTTTATAGAAAATCTTTTGAAATATGCCAAATCATCCAATTTGTACACGTCGCCATCCATAGTGTGAAAACACACAAAAATAATATTTAAAGTTTCAGGATTATAAATAATCTTTTCAATGTGTGCCCAGCCTACGTTTTCAGTAGTTGCATCTTCATTTCGATAGATCTCATAGGAATCCTTATAGACGATCTCGGTATATCCGTCACAATAATATGCCTCTTGCTCACAAATAAAATTGGAATATTCTTTTGCTTCATTCACAAGCTGATCAAATTGCTCCTGAGTAACGGTAATATCCAAGAAAATCTCAAAGCAGATATCCAAATATGCATAAAGTGTGTATGAATAACCGTTAACTTGATAGTCGGATACAGAAGCCGGTAAATATGATGGAACATCCAAATATGTTTCCCATTTTCCATAGCGCTTGAAATTATCTTCGTGTTTGTATCCAAATACAGTGTTGCAGCCGGATAGTAACATACATATAACTACCATCATAGCCGCGAAACTAAAGATCATATTCTTCTTCATGCGTTTAACCCCCTCTTGATCACCTCAGGCTTTACCTGCGGCTCGGCCTTTTGCCCCATTTCTTCTTGCGCATCCGGTACGTATTCCAAAATATCTGCAGGTTGGCAGTCAAGGGCCTTGCAAAGCGCGTCCAGCGTGCTGAGTCTGACCGCTTTTGCATGGTTGTTTTTGAGAATGGAAAGGTTGGCAAGCGTAATGCCCACTTTGTCCGAGAGTTCATTCAGCGACATTTTGCGCTTTGCCATCACAACATCCAAGTTAATTAAAATCATAATATACCTCACACCGTAAGTTCATTTTCTTGTTTGATTTCGGCTGCTTGTGCCAGCAAATGCCGCACGATCAGCATGCAAAGCCCTAAGGCAAGGGCAATAAAGACCACGAAAAGCACCATCTGAAATTGCGCGATCAGTAAAATGGCAAGGAATGCTTCACCAAAGCAGCAGATTGCGATGCAGAGCAGCAGCGTACTAAAGCTCTTGGTGTGCTCTCGCTTGCGAATTACCTTTGCAAGCAGCGCAATGACCAAAGCATCACACACAGCGGCGAGCGCAAGCATGGCGTAAGCATCTGTCAAAATCCATTGTCGCCCCGCGGCATCCAATTCGTTTCGGTTGCCGATCTGATCGGGAATGTCGATCATAGCCGAAACCACGGGCGGCAGATATGCACAGATCAGTACGATGGCTGCCAGTATGCAGACGCAGGCAATCATGCCCGTGATCGCAAACGCGTTCTTGATATCCAACTTCAAAGTCCTCGCTCCTCTCATGTATCTTTGTTTTCATTATAACATGGGAAATATTGCATGTCAATAATAATTTATTGAAAATCAATAAATATTTACGAGCGACATATTTCTGTCCAAGTGAATGAAAGAGCGTCCGTGTGGTAAACCTCATCCACCGCAACCGCGTCATTGAACCTCGCTCTGCTCAATTCAAGTGCCGCTGCGGTCCCCCTTCCCCCGGGGGGAAGGCTCTTTGCGGTGTCCCTTGACGGAAGCTTGAACAAGACGGATGCACATTATAAAGCCTTCCCCGCGGGGGAAGGGGGACCGCAGCGGAGCGAATTTTCACCGAGGTACGAGGTGAAAAAGAGAGAAGCGATTGCGGTGGATGAGGTTTACCACACGGACGCTCCTTTACTCGAACGGATATTTGATAAATGACACTTCTCAAAAGATTCCACCTCGCTCTTGATTTTATCGGATAATTTTGCTATAATGAAAAAAACGGCAAAAGGGAGCATATCATGCAAATCTTTGACATTTCCCAAGAGATTTTTACCTGTGCGGTCTACCCGGGGGATCCCGCGCCTGCGCGAGAGGTGCTGGCATCCTTGGACGCGGGTGACGTGTGCAATCTGACTGCGTTTTCCATGTGTGCACACAACGGCACGCATATCGACGCGCCTGCGCATTTTATCACGGATGGCAAGACCGTGGACGCTCTGCCGCTTGACGCGCTGATCGGCAAGGCTGTCGTGATCTCACACGCGGGGGATATTACCGCGTCCGACGCGCACCGCATGCTGGAAATGGCGGGAAATATCAAAAAAATACTGATCAAGGGGAAAGCCACGCTGACGCTTGAGGCGGCCCGTGTGATGGCCGCTGCGGGGCTTGATCTGTTTGGCAACGAATCGCAGACCGTGGGCCCCGAATCCGCGCCCATGGCGGTGCATCTGGCACTGCTCGGTGCGGGCGTCGTGCTGCTGGAGGGCATTCGTCTTGCGCACGTACCCGACGGCACGTATTTGCTGCACGCCGCGCCCATCAACTTAGGCGCTGCGGACGGCGCACCCTGCCGCGCTACCTTGATTGAACTTGATTGAACGAAAAGGAGTTAAATATGTCTGAATTTTTGGCTATGCTTGAGGGGATCCACCCCATTTTGGTTTGCTTTCTGATCTGTGCTGCAAAGATCTTGGAGATCACCATTCAGTCGCTCAAGACCTGTATGATGGTCAAGGGGCAGAGGCTCAAGGCTGCAGGTCTTGGCTTTGTGGAGTGCATCATCTGGGGTCTTGTGGTGTCGGGCGTCATCGGCACGCTGGGCGATAACCCCTTGCGCCTGCTGTTTTACTGCGCGGGCTATGCCACGGGCTTATTCCTGGGCTCTACCATTGAGGGAAAGATCGCGCTGGGCACGTCCAACTTAGAGCTGATCGCAAGCGACGAGAGCACAGAGAAGATCACGGCTTACTTAAAGCAGCATGACCTGGGCTATACCGTTCTGCCCGGCCACGGTGCGACAGAGAAAATGAACATGATCTTTATCGTTCTGCCCAGAAAGCGTACCAAACGCGCACTTACCGAGATCCGCGCCTGCTGCGAGGGAAAGGTGTTTGTGGTCGCCTCCGAGGTCAGCAAGTATGCGGGTGGCTACGGGATGGTGAAGTAAAAGCGTACCACGTTTATCAATCATAAGAACTATTTTTCAAATAGAAGGAGAGCGCTATGGCCAAAAAGAAGAAAAAAACTGCACCGCTATCCACGTTGGATAAGGCAATTTACGGTGCAGTCAAGGTGTTACTTACCATAGCAAATTTAGCCGGGCTCATTTTGCTTGGCGTATGGCTGCCTCGAAAACTGGGTTTTATCGATCCTGCTGTTGTGGCCGCCACGTATAAGGTTTGGGAAATGATGTTTGCCGGACTGTTTGTCGCAGTTGCCTTTTTCGTGCCGCTTTCCTATGTGAGCATGTACAGTGACGTTATACCGTTGTTTGGAAGTAGAAAGCACCCACTTGATGCAAGCAAGTATGTCATAGAGAGTGCTCCGCTGTTTTCCAAGCGATTCTTTTCGGAAATGAGCGCAGAAAAGAAAAAGACACTGATCAAAAGATTCGGCACATGGCTGTTGGCTCTTTTCATCACAGCGGGAGTCATGGGCTTTTCCTGGATGGACAGGGAAACGGTACGATCGGACGGTGTGCTCCGACAGTATAACGGTTTTAATGTTGTAACGAAGGAGATGCCCTTGGAGCAGGCAGATCAGATCAATATCTCCGTATATTTAGTGTACGGAGCTGTACAAAGTCGCAAGCACCAATTGCAATTTGATTTTGTGTACGGGAAAGAAACGTACAGGATCACGGAATCCGAAACCCATCTTGAAGAGCTTTTGACTTGTCTTGCCGAAGTCAGCCGCGAGCATGGTGAGGATCTGTTCAAAAATTCCGATTATTATGCGGTCAAAGATCTGATTGATTCCTCGGAATTCTATTCCGACCGTGAAAAAGAGCTTTTATATGAGATATTGGTATAAAGGTAAGGCTGATTTTGACCTGAGTGAAAACAACGAAAAAATAAAAAACAGGGAATAAAAAAGCCAACGCCCTCAGCGTTGGCTTTTCATATTTGCGGCAAGTGCCTCTTGACAGATATACTAATATGAGATATAATATAACTATGCTCCAATCAGAGCATAAAGGAGGGCATATGTCAAAAGAAGTTTTGAGTGAAAAGGTTTCGGTCAATATCAATACGTCCACACTGTCACAAATCGATCTGCTTGTGGATAACGGGTATTATTCCAACAGAAGCGATTTTATCAATCATGCACTGCGCTCGGCACTGGATGAGAACAGAAGCACGATCGACCGCTTGATCGAGCAAAATCAGAAACGCAGCGGCACGGATCATGCCTGGTTCATAGGCGTATCGGGCTACACAGCCAAGGAAATTGATGAGATGTTTGAAAGCGGGGAAAAGACGACCGTGCTTGGCTACGGTGTTTTTATGTTAGATCATAATTGTGATGCGGAAAAGGTATTTGCCGTAATCGAAAGCATTAAGGTGCGCGGAAAGACAGTTTGCAGTCCGGAGATCAAAAAGCATTACGGACTCAAGTGAACATTACGAAAAGGGAGCTTCGCAAAATGCTTCGGTCAGCGTTTCAATTCCCCTCGATGGGGCATACCATGGGTGATATGAGGGGAATTTCGCCTATGGCGAATATTCGCGCGCTCTGCGCCTGGAGAATGTCTCGCTGCGCGAGCCGCTCTCCGATCTTCGAGCGGCGAATGTGAACCCCATTCGCGCCGCACACG
>JAZNZB010000075.1:0-3464 GCA_045594705.1 Eubacteriales bacterium | reverse complement strand
ATTTCGGTTTCCGTTGCCACATCAGCGTCAGAAACCCATTCTATTCGCACTCTCCCCCCTGCGCTTGGCCGGGGCAGCGCTGTACCTTCCCCCCTCCCGGAGGGGGGCTGTGAGAGTGGCCAATCGTTCGGAAAAATCTTTCGCTCGTCTGCCAACGGATGCTTTTTTGTTAGTTTTGGCACAAAATCGTTTCCCATGACGGTTAAGTTACGCGCAAGGCATGCCTACCTTCATCGCCCCCCTCCGGGAGGGGGGATATTTGGTGCTGCCCTGTGCCAAGCACCGGGGGGAGAACGCGAATCCGATGAAATTCTGCGCGTCTCATCACTATACAAAAAGCAGAAGCCTTACGACTTCTGCTTCGATTATATTGCCGCTAATTTTGCATGCCCATAGGGCTGACCTTTTTTCTTTAGTCAATCGCCAGCGGCTTGACCTCAAAGTGATTGCCGCCCAGCACGTAGAAGTAGCCGTCGACGTACACACCGCGCATTTCGGACAGATCGTATACCGCATCGGGGTAGGTCGCGCTCAGCACCTCGGAAATGCGCTCACCGTCAAAGTGCAGCACGATATATTCGTAGCGGTAATTATCGTAGCTGTATGCGTGGTATTCCTCGTACAGGATCTTATCCCAGGTGTGAATACCAAGACCGACAAGGCCATTTTCGCGGTCGATATAGTAGCACTTGTATTCGGGATAGTAATCGCACAGGGGGCGCACGTACTGGCAATAGGATTCAACCATTTCCTCGCCCTCGGTATAGACCTCCAGCTTGAGCTCGTTGCCATTGGAGCCGCGACCGATGCCCAGCAAAAATCCGTCTCCGAAATCGACCAGACTGGTTGAGAATCCTGCGATCGTGCCGGTTTCCTTGTAGGTGATGTTGGTGGGATCGGACAGGTCAAAGAAGAATACGGGGTCGGTCTGCTGCACGGCGGTGCAAACGTAAGCGACGTTGCCCTCAAAGCGTGCGGATCTGACCGTTTCGCGCTGGGGAGCAAACTGCTCAACCGAGGAAATGACCTTCATAGAGTCAAGGTCAATGACGAACAGGCTTGCGCTTGTGACAGGCGCGGGCATCAGGCCCCATTCGTTGACCTGCTTGGTGCCGTGCTCGGTGGTTGTGAACACGCGCAGTGTGTTTTCATACTGATCCATGCTGTACTGATCCAGCACGTAGCCGTCCACCATGACAGAGCCGTGGTAAGCAAAGCCGTCCGCACCGTACTTCATGCAGGAAATTTCGCTGACCGTGTAATAATCCTGATAATCTCCGTCTGTCTGCTCGTATGCGGTTTCGCGTCTGGTGGCGTAAATGGCATCACGGGAAACGTAAACGTCCTCGGAGAAGGAAAGGAAGGCTGCGCTGTCGACCACACGCTGACCCGTGGCGTCCATCATGATCATAACTGTGTAGCTTGCCGTGCTCAGCTCTTCGGGGGAGACGATGTGATCAGCCGCCACGCTTTGCATCTTGCCATCGATCTCTACCTGCGGCAGGAAGGTGCGCTCGTCCGCATAATTGGGCTTGCGGCAGTTCAGCGTGGTCATGAGCAAGAGTCCATGCTCGGTCAAGCGAGCAGAGAGGTACTGTCCCGAGGCGTCGGTGTTGGAAATCTCCTTGATCTCCGTGGGGTCACTGACGTCCAGCACGATGACCTTGACGTAGGGGATGCGGACGTTGCCTGTTTTGTTTGTAAAGGAGGAAATGACGGTCACGGTCCGGCAGTCGGCCGAGAGGAAGAATTCTTCTGCCGCAAAGCCTTCCACGCCGTATTGCGCAAGATTGTATCTGCCCAACAGACGGCTGTCCTCACCTTCAATGCTGTAGATACGCAGCACGTTTTCCGAGAGGTAGTAGATGTGCGTGTCGCTGCGCTTGATCAGGTCTGCCTCGATCACGCCCTCGACCTGGTTGTCGGTGATTTCCTGATAGTTGCCGCTCATTCCGTTTGCTCCATCCGAAGCTTCGGGGGCCATGGGGGCAAATTTTTCTAACTGCTCCCAGGCAAGGAAGGGCAGATGGATCAGAAAGTCGAAGGTGCTTTTGTATGTGGGGGGCTCAAAGTGATAGGTGTTGAATTTCTGAATGATGCTGTAATACGGGCTGCTTGCATATGCCGCAACGCTTGGCGGCGTGGTGGGGTAGGGGATAAAGAGTGCAAATGTGCCTGCAAGCAGCACGAAAACCATGCAAGCGGCCAGAATGCTGATCAGGCGGATGCTCTTGCCGGATCGCTTACGCGCCGCACCTGTGGGCGCGGCCTCGACGACGTACTTGTCATCCACGCCGTTTAAGGATTGTAACCATTGCTTCTTTTTCATATATAGATCTCTTCTTTCTCCAGGTATTCTTTGAAGGACCTGCGTGTACGGTGCAGAATGACCTTAACGTTTCCGGGTGCAAGGCCTGTTTCGGCAGCGATCTGCTCGATCGGGCACACGTACCAATAGCGTTGCAAAAAGATGATGCGCGTGCGCTCGGGCAAGGTGGCAAGAAAGCCGTTGATGGCCTGGTGCAGGGCGGTCTGATCGGCAAGCGAGAGCTCACCGTTTGGCACGCACTGCCAGAATTCCTCAGCCACGTCGTCAATTTCTGCACCGCGCTTTTGGGCGCGGTCGTGTGCGTAGCGGTCAAGGGCCAAGTTACGCGTGATCTTGCCAAGAAACGCCTGCAGAACGGTCGGACGCTCGGGCGGCATGGCATTCCATGCGCGTACCCAGGTATCGTTGACGCATTCCTCGTCATCCTCGTGATTGTGCAGGATGTTATCGGCGATCCGATAGCAATATTTTCCGTATTTTTGCTGCGAGTGCTCAATCGCTGCTTCGGCGCGCTCCCAGTACAGGGCAACGATTGTTTTGTCGTCCACGCGTAGCACCTCCTTGTGACTGTGTGTTTTGTCCTTCACCTGTAAAGACGGAAATGGATACGGATTGGTTACACAAAAAAGAAAAATTTTCAAAAAAAGTCGCCCACACGGACGACCGTAATAGATGGAAAGTTTTTGATCGACCTCCACCCAAACGGATCACCTCCATAGGATGAAAGTTTTTGATCGACCTTTTTTCAAAAAGGTCGCGGGCTCCAAGGGCAGAGCCCTTGGTCGCCTCCGCAGAGGCGAAACTTCTTTTACGCCGTTTTTTGGTTCTTTTTTGCGGCTACTCCGTCAAAAAAGAACGGAGAGAGTTTTCTCAATGTTATATGTCCTAATTCTTTACCCGCTTTTTTCTTTGACACCTCAGGCGCAGAAGAAATTGCTTTGCATAGCGAAGCTGCTTAGCAAAAAAGAAACGCCGAGAAAGTTTCGCGCCTGCGGGCGCGACGAGGGCGCTGCCCTCGACCCGCGACCTTTTTGAAAAAAGGTCGATCAAAAACTTTCATCCTGTGGAGGGAATCCGTTTGGGTGAAGGCGGGCGAAAACTTTCATCAGGGGTGTGTCCGTGTGGTGGCGGTTAT